>DASPYC010000188.1:0-2726 GCA_035636955.1 Casimicrobiaceae bacterium | reverse complement strand
GGCGCCCGACGCGGTATTGCTCGCCGTCGACGGCGCACAAGCTGCACTGGTCAAGTCCTTTGTCGGCTTGGTCCGCGCCTACGCGAGCGGACTTTTGTTCGATCGACCCGATCCCGCGATCGTCCGCGACCTAAACGATGTGCGCGTGGTCGAGCTGCCATGGCTTGTCACACCCGACGCGCCGCAGTTCGCGTCGTTTCCGCGCCGTGATTTCGCCAGTGCGCCGCTCGATCGCTTGTATGCGCTGGGGCTCGACGCGTTTCGCATAGCGCAATCGTTCACGCCGGATCCGCCGCAGCGTCTGCTGTTCGACGGCGCGACCGGACGTATCGAGCAGAACGACGTGCGGACATTCGTGCGCGAGGGCCAGCTCGCGGTCTATCGAGATGGGCGACTCGTTCCGCTCGACGCCGCGGCGCGCTGACGTGGGCGCGATCGACGCAGGCGCGCGCGCTGAGTTACTGGCCGCGGAATTTTTGGTCGCGCGCGGCCTTGCCATCGTGGCGCGTAATTTCCGTACGCGGTTGGGCGAGATCGATGTCATCGCCCGTGAACGCGAGACGCTCGTATTCGTCGAAGTGCGCAAGCGCCGTTCCGACGCCTATGGCGGCGCCGCGGCCAGCATCACCGCCGCCAAACGTGCGCGCCTGATCGCGACTGCGCAGATGTATCTGGCAACGTTGCGACGCGAGCCGCCGTGTCGATTCGACGCCGTGCTGATCGACGGCGCAACGCCGCCGCAGATCGAGTGGCAGCGCGACATATTCGCAGTGGAGTGACGCAAGTGTCTTTCCGATGAAATCACGAGCACGTTAGAATTCGACGTCATGCTCGATCATGTCAAACGCATTCGCGCGCATTTCGCCGACAGCGCGAAACTCAAACAGGAAGCAGCGGAAGCGCTCGCGCCCGCGATTGCACACGCCGGATCGTTGATGACCGAGTGCTTGTTCGCTGACGGCAAGATCCTCGCCTGCGGCAACGGTGGTTCGGCCAGCGACGCACAGCACTTCTCGGCTGAGCTCGTGGGTCGCTTCGAACGAGAGCGGCCCGAATTGCCCGCGATTTCTCTCGTCACCGACGCGTCGTTATTGACGGCAGTGGCGAACGACTACGCGTTCGAGCAAGTGTTCGCCAAGCAGGTGCGCGCGCTCGGCGCCAAGGGCGACGTCCTCCTCGCGATATCGACGTCCGGCAACTCGCCGAACGTCGTGGCGGCCATCGTCGCCGCGCATGAACGCGAGATGCGTATTGTCGCGCTGACCGGCAAAGGCGGCGGACGCGCCGGTGAACTTCTCGTCCCCGAAGACGTCCATGTGTGCGTTCCGCATGCGCGCACGATGCGAATCCAGGAGGTCCATCTCTTGATCATTCATTGCCTGTGCGATGCTATAGACGCAACGCTGCTGGGAGACGATGAGTAACAAATTTCGTTCGTATGCACTTGCCGCGGCGTTTGCGGCATCGCCCTTGTTAAGCGGCTGCGTTCCAGTGATTGTCGCCGCAGGCGTCGGCGGCGCCGCGCTGGTCGCGACGGACCGGCGCTCCGTAGGCGCGCAGGCGGACGACGAGGCCATCGAGCTCAAGGTCGCCAACGCCGTCGGCGCGCGCTACGGCGAAAGCGTGCACGTCAATGCGACGAGCTACAACGGCGTCGTCTTGTTGACCGGCGAGGTGCCCGACCAGGCAGTGTACGCATCGATCGGCAATATCGCAGCGACAACGGAGCGCGTGCGCTCCATTCATAACGACCTTGCGATCGGCCCGTTGACGCCGCTGTCCGCCCGGACGAACGACACGTTCATCACGTCGAAAGTCAAAGCCCGCTTTGTCGAAGCAAACAAATTCGCGGCGAGCCATGTCAAGGTCGTGACCGAACGTGGCGTCGTGTACCTGATGGGCATCGTGCGCCGCCAGGAAGGCAACGATGCGGCGCGGATCGCGAGCACAACATCGGGTGTCGCGCGCGTCATCACCGTATTCGACTATTTGGATTGAGCTGTCGACGATGGCCGCTGAAAGCGCGCTCCCCGAACCGTGCTATCCCGCGAAGATCGCGCCGGCCTCCGATTCCGTCGCGCGTATCGGTGCACTCGCAAAGCCGCGCGTCTTCACCAACGGTGTGTTCGACGTCTTGCATCGCGGTCACGTCACGTATCTCGAGCAAGCGCGCGCGTTGGGGGCCTCACTGGTCGTTGCGGTCAACACCGACGAGTCGGTACGTCGGCTTGGAAAAGGTGCCGATCGTCCGCTGAATTCACTCGACGACCGAATGGCGATGCTGGCGGCACTCGCTTCGGTCGATCTGGTCGTTTCCTTCGACGACGACACACCGCGGGAGCTTATCGTCTCCTGCATGCCCGAAATTCTCGTGAAGGGCGGCGACTACAACGTCGCTACGACAGTCGGGGCTGCCGAAGTCATGGCGGCAGGCGGGCGATTTGTGGCGATTCCGTTTCGCTACGAGCGCTCGACGACTGCGTTCATCGCGAAGATCCGGGCGTGACGTGAGTCTCAATCGAAGGAAACGATTTCGACCCAGTTGGCGCCCTTTCCTGACGGATACTTTTGGATGAGTCGCAGAGCGCCGGTGGCTTGATCGATCGCGTAGGTCGAAATCGTCTCCGACTTTTCTCCCGACGCAATCAAGAACTTCCCCTTTGGATCGAGCGCGAAACCGCGCGGCTGCTTTTCAGTGGGCGTGCTGCCGACATAGGTCAACTTCC
>DASPYC010000187.1:0-3337 GCA_035636955.1 Casimicrobiaceae bacterium | reverse complement strand
GGCGAAAGCCGGCCTGCGCCAGCGCGTCGTGCAGCTTCTGAACGCGGGGCGTCATCGAGCGATGGTGTTGGTTCTCTTGATCTTGTTCTGCAGCTGCACGATGCCGTAGAGCAGCGCCTCGGCCGTCGGCGGGCAGCCCGGCACGTAGATATCGACCGGCACGATGCGATCGCACCCGCGCACGACGGAATACGAGTAGTGATAGTAGCCGCCGCCGTTTGCGCACGAGCCCATCGAGATCACCCAGCGCGGCTCAGCCATTTGGTCGTAGACCTTGCGGAGCGCAGGCGCCATCTTGTTGCACAGCGTACCGGCGACGATCATCACGTCCTATTGCCGCGGACTGGGACGGAAGACGACGCCGAAACGGTCGAGATCGTAGCGTGCGGCGCCGGCGTGCATCATCTCGACGGCGCAGCACGCGAGCCCGAAGGTCATCGGCCACATCGAGCCGTTGCGCGCCCAGTTGATGACGCTGTCGAGCGACGTCGTGACGAATCCTTTTTCGAGTACGCCTTCGATCGCCATGGTTTATTGCGCGAAGAGTGTGAACATCATCATTCCCACTCCAACGCACCTTTTTTCCATTCGTAGATGAAACCGATGATGAGAATAAACAGAAACACCATCATCGATGCGAAGCCGAAAAATCCAATCTCGGGCAACACGACCGCCCACGGAAAGAGGAACGCGATCTCGAGATCGAACAAAATGAACAGGATCGCGATCAGGTAGTAGCGCACGTCGAACTTCATGCGCGCGTCCTCGAACGCCTCGAAGCCGCACTCGTAGGGCGAGAGCTTTTGCGGATCGGGACGATTCGGCGACACGAACGAGCCGGCGCCGACCATCAGGAGGCCGAGGCCGAGTCCGAAGCCGATGAAAAGAAGAATGGGAAAGTACTGTTCCAGCACTGTCAGCGCTCGCACCGTGCGCGAACCACGGCTTTCATCGTCCAAGTACTACGGTTCGTATCATTGGTGCCGACGGGGAGACTCGAACTCCCACGGCTTACGCCACTGCCCCCTCAAGACAGCGTGTCTACCAATTTCACCACGTCGGCTCGTGTGGCCACCCGCTACTTTGGAACTTCGCCAGCCTTCGACGTTCCACCCGGCGCGGGCGCCGTTCCCGTCGCCGGGTGTGTCCCCGTCGCGGGCGCGCCCGGTACCTCGCCCGGCGTCGTCGCCGGTTGCCCCGGAACGTCGCTCGCTTTGGGCGCCGGAATGATCTTCTCCATAACGCCCTGCTCCATCAAACCCTGCGGCTTGCCGTGCAATGACCCGAAAACGGTGAGTCCGATGCTCGTCAGGAAAAAGATCGTGGCGAGGACCGCCGTTGTTCGCGATAGGAAATTCGCCGATCCCGCTGCGCCGAACAAGCTACCTGACGACCCACTGCCGAACGCAGCGCCCATGTCGGCGCCTTTGCCATGCTGCATCAGCACGAAGCCACACACCGCAGCTGCAATGATGAGGTGCGCTACAAGCACCACCGGTTCCAGCCAATTCATCGTCTCATCCTCTGTCGAGCGCGCATCATGCACGCGCAATCGCTAAAAATTCGTCTGCGTCGAGCGATGCTCCGCCGACTAACCCACCATCAACGTCGGCCATCGCGAAAAGCGCCGCCGCACTCGCAGCTTTGACACTGCCGCCGTACAACAGACAAATGTCCGCTGCACCGGCTTTCGCCAACTCCGCGCGAAGCGGCGCATGCACCTCTTGGGCTTGCGCGGGCGTCGCCGTACGTCCAGTGCCGATTGCCCAGACCGGCTCATACGCGAGAACGATCTTCGCGACTTCGGCGCCCAGCGCATCAACGACAGCGCCAAGTTGTCGCATGACGACGGCTTCAGTCTTCCTTGCATCACGCTCGGCAAGCGTTTCGCCGATACAAACGATTGGCGTGATGCCCGCGCTGAGCGCCGTTTTCGCCTTTTGCGCTACCTCGACGTCGCTCTCGCCATGAATCTGGCGCCGTTCCGAATGACCGACGATCGCGTAGCGACAACCGAACTCAACCAGCATGCCAGCCGAAACGTCACCGGTAAATGCGCCCGCCGCATGCTCGCTCACGTCTTGCGCACCCCACGCAATGGCAGAATTGGCAAGCGCCGCCTGCGCCTGTCCAAGATACGGGTACGGGACGCACACGGCGACTGCCCGCCCGTCCGACGGCTGCCATTCCGAAACCAGACGATCGAGCAGACGTGCGTTCGCCGCGAGCCCGCCGTTCATTTTCCAGTTGCCGACGACGAGCTTCGTGCGCATTCATCATCATCCGCGTCGACTGCCCGTGCGCCAAAATGGCACAAACTGAGCACAAACGAGCATAAGTGCGTGCTATCGACAAAACCTACGGATTTTACCGCGACGCGTCATAGTGGGTCAACGCGACGTCTGGAGCCGGTCCGGCACGGCATTCCACTCGCCGATGACTGGGCGGAACCCATTGAAAATGCCGGTTACAAACATAGACGCGACGGCGTCAACACCGGCGCTGTCCGGAACGTTTTTTGGAATAGGCGCGGCCGTTGCCGTCGCCGCGTGACGACAAGGAGAATGCGGATGAACAGGACTTTGATCGCCATTGCCACTGCAGGCTTGCTCACATCCGGCGCAGTTGTCGCAGGCCAGACGAACATGTATGCGCCCGAGGCCGATCATCATGACCTCGTAGCGGTGCAGTATGGCTACGATCGCTCGGACGAGCGCTCTGCCAACATCAACGAACGTGAGGCCCGCATCAAGGACCGAATCCAGCGTGGAATGCACGATGGCACGCTGACCGATCGCGAGGCACGGCGCCTGTATGGCGAGCTTCGCGACATCGAAGGTAAGGAGCGCGCGTTTCGCTCCGATGGACGACTAGACGGCCGCGAGGCTGCGCAGCTCAACCGTGACCTGGATCGTCTAGCCGATGACGTTCGGGACCAAAGGCAGGACGAACAACGGCGCTACGAACAACGGCGCTACTGAGATCGTTCGCGACACTGCGCGGGCTTTAGGCCTGCGCAGTTTTTTTAATGGCGTCCAAAAGCACATCAAACACCCGCAATCCTGCGCAGCCGTCGGATCAACGGTGGCAGAAACCAAGCGGCGAGCGTTAGACCCCCGAGCGAAGCCGCGAGCGGGCGGGCAAAGAAACCGAGCAGGTCGCCGTCTGACTTGATCATCGACGTGATGAAATTCTCTTCGAGCATACCGCCCAGGACAACGCCCAGTATCGCGGGCGCCACGGGGAACCCGTTTTCCTCGAGCACATAGCCCGCGATTCCGGCAGCCAACATCACGCCGATATCGAAGGGCGTGTTATTGATCGCGAACGACCCGAC
>DASPYC010000186.1:0-5087 GCA_035636955.1 Casimicrobiaceae bacterium | reverse complement strand
GGAGCCGATCGCAATGATCCGGTCGGCCGACGCAAACGCAATCGGCTGTGAGCCGAGGCGATTTTCCGCGTACGCCCGCATGCCTTCGACGATGTTGCCGACGAACGTCCGATCCTGCGGGCGATCGGGCGTGAATGCCGGACCTGCATCGGTGCACCAGACGACGACGTCGGAAGCCAACTCGATCTCGGCAACCTTGTAGCGATCGCCGGGCTTGCGATAACCCGCGAAGTAGAGAACCTTCGAGCCCGCTTCGCGAAACGCGCGTCCGATCGAGAACAACACCGCGTTGCCGAGACCGCCGCCCGCGAGCACGACGGTCTCGTTTGCCGCGATCTCGGTCGGTGCGCCTGTCGGGCCCATCAACACGATCGGCTCGCCGGGACGCAATCGATCACAGAGATCGGACGAGCCGCCCATCTCCAGCACGATCGTCGAGATCAGGCCGCGTTCGCGATCGACCCACGCCCCAGTCAGCGCGAGGCCTTCCATCGTGAGACGCGTGCCGTCCTTGACGGCGGCGAGCGTATCGAAATTCTGCAGCCGATAGAACTGCCCTGGACGGAAGCGCCGCGCCGCTGCCGGCGCGCGCACGACGACTTCAACGATCGTCGGCGTCAATCGAATAACGCGCTCGACGGTGGCGCGAAATTCGCGATCCAATCGCTCGTAGAAGGTGGCGGTCGATTCCGCACGTGTCACCTGCACGCGCGCCAACATTCTGGACACGATCGGATAACCCTGTTTCGCACTCGCCATCGCCTTGACGACGTTGCCATAGAACGACGGATGCAGGTCGCCGAAAAAGCTGACCGCGCGTCCGTCGGCACGTATTTCGGTTAGAACGGCAGGTCGATCGGGTTTGGCGAGCCCGCGTAGCGGCGTGACCGCGTTGCCCTCCTCGTCAAGCAATCGAAAATATTTGCCGTCGAGCTCGAAATGGACCGGATCCTCGCGCGCGAGAACCGTGTTGGGCTGTGTTCCCGCGGCGATGAGAATCGTTTGCGCGGGCAGCGTGAGACGCGCATGCTCGTGCCACACGCCATCGCGGTCGTTCCATTGCTCGGATACCGTCAACCCGCGCGCGCGGCGGCCCGACGCATCGACTTCGACCGCGAGCGGCGTCAGGCATTCCGCAAAGCGAATCCCTTCCTCGAGCGCCTTCTCCACTTCCTCGTGGTTCAACGTGTATGCCGGGCTGTCAATCAGCCGGCGCCGATAAGCGATCGTCACTCCGCCCCAATCGTTCAAGAGCTGGACGATGCGCGGCGCGCGTTTCTCCGCTTGCGCCTGCTGCCGTTCGGTGCGAACTGCGGTCGCGTGCGTGATGAATTCGCGCGCGATGACGACCTCCTCTTCGCTCCACTTCGATTCGACCACGTCACGGCTTGTCTCGGCGCACAGTTGCTCATAACGCGCCAGAAATTTCTCGACCTGCACCGGATAGTAGGCAAGCGCCTCGGTGGCCGTATCGATCGCGGTCAGGCCGCCGCCGATCACGATGACCGGCAAACGCAGTTGCATATTGGCAAGCGAATCGGCCTTCGCTGCGCCGGTCAATTGCAACGCCATCAAGAAATCCGACGCCGTGCGCACGCCGTTGGCAAGGGCGTTCGGCAATTCAAGCACCGTCGGCTTGCCCGCGCCCGCGGCGAGCGCCACATGATCGAAGCCGAGCGCGAACGCACCCTCGACATCGACCGTGCCGCCGAAGCGTACGCCGCCGTAGAGTGCAAAGCGGTCACGCCGCTCGAGCAGCAAGCGAATCACCTTGAGGAAATTTTTGTCCCAGCGCACGGTGATGCCGTATTCGGCGACCCCGCCGAAGCCGGCCATCGTGCGCTCGTCAAGCGGCTCGACCAGCGTGGTGAACTCGCGGATCGGCTCGAACGGAGCGCGCGTTCCTTCGGGCTTCACTCCGGACAGACGCGCATCGAGCGGTTCGATCTTGAGACCGTCGATGCCCACGACGGTATGTCCGTCGTTCATCAGATGATGCGCCAGCGTAAATCCCGCCGGACCCATGCCGACGATCAATGCTCGCTTCCCGGTTGGCGCCATCGGCAACGGACGCAGCAGGTTGAGCGGGTTCCAACGCGTCAGCAGCGAATAGACTTCGAAGCCCCACGGCAATGCGAGCACGTCCTTCAGCAAACGCGTTTCCGACTGCGGAATGTCGACGGGTTCCTGTTTTTGATAGATGCACGATTTCATGCAGTCGTTGCAGATGCGATGTCCAGTCGCCGCCACCATCGGGTTGTCGATGCAGATTATCGCGAGCGCACCGATCGGCCAGCCTTCGGCGCGCAGCTTGTGAAATTCCGAAATGCGCTCTTCCAGCGGACAGCCGGCCAGCGTGACGCCGAACGCGCTTTTCTTGAACGGATTGTCGAGCGCGTATTTGTGTTCGCCGCCGTCCGCCGGTTTCTTTTCCGGTAAGCCGCGCGCGCACGAGTCTTTGCCTTGCTCGTGACACCAGATGCAGTAGTGCGCCTCCGCCAAGCTTCCTTCGAAGCTCGTGCCCGCGTCGGTCAACGCGAAACCTTCGCGTCTGCGCATTGAATGGTCATCAGCGAGGCGCAGAGCCGCAACGCCGTTCGTGGTATGCGACTGCACGGGAACCAGCTTCAACACATCGATCTTTCGGGGCGAACGGAACAGAACGCCGCCCTTGTGCTGCGCTTTGCCTGCTGCCGTGTGTGCCGCCCATGCCGCATAGCGCTGCGCGAGATCGAGTGCCGCCGCGTCGGGCGTGTCGTCTCCTTGCCAGCGTGTTATCGCGTCGGCGAAAGCCAGCTCGAATGCTTGCAATCCCTGTGGCCGACCCAGCAGCGGATCCAACTGCGCGCGCAAGCCCGTACCGTCGAAAGTCGCTGCGACCTCAGCCTTGTACGCGTTCATCGCCTTCCGCTGCACGAATTGCCGTCGCACCGCGAACACCGGCGCCCATTCGTGATGCCGCGCTTCCAGTGCACGGACTTCGGATTCGATGCCGAACAACTGCGCAAGAAAATCTTCCACATGCGGCGCGACATCGATCAGCAGCGCCGCCTCATCCTTGCGTGACAGCGATTCCGGCGCGGCACGCGCGGCGGAGAACCGCTCGGCGAGCGCCGCGCCGGCGGCGCGCAGATGCTCGCCAAACTCATGATCGATCTGGCGTGCGCCTTCGACTGAGTAAAGATCGGCGAAGCGGAGGCCGAATGCGAGCTTCAACATGAAATGTCGTTAGTGTCCAATTGCAACGTCCATGCGGAGCGAAGGGCGCAGCAAAACATTCGATTTTACCTGTCCAAGCGCGTCCGGCGACAGAGCGCCGTCGGAATATGCATAAGCCGTTTCGGCAATGGAGCGCCTGTTAAACTTCGCCGCGACCCTGTTTTTCTTCGACCGGCAGCTGCAGGTCGAATCCCACCGGAGCCGTCATGATTCGCCGCGTTGCTTCGTTCGCCGCTGTCCTCGTCGCATTCACCGGCGTTTTCGCTTCTTCGTTGCTGGCGCAGCCTATTCGTTTGGGCGAGCTCAACAGCTACAAGCAATTTCCGCAGTTTCTCGAACCGTACAAGAAGGGCATGGAGCTCGCGCAGGCCGAAATCAATGCCTCGGGTGGCGTATTGGGCCGTCCGCTCGAGATCATCTTTCGCGACGACAACGGTACGCCGGGCGATGCGGTGCGCGTGGCCGAAGAGCTGCTTTCGCGCGAAAAAGTCGTGTTACTGATGGGGACATTCGCGTCGAACGTCGGTCTTGCTGTCGCGGACCTCGCCCGCCAGCGCAAGGTGATGTTTCTCGCCGCCGAGCCGCTCACCGACAAGATTGTCTGGGATAGCGGCAACCGCTACACGTTCCGCCTGCGTGCATCGACATTCATGCAAACGGCGATGCTCGTCCCCGAAGCGGCGAAGCTCGCGAAAAAACGCTGGGCCATCGTCTACCCGAATTACGAATACGGCCAGGCGGCAACGGCAACGTTCAAAAAGCAGATCTTGTTCCGCCAATCGGGCGGACTCGAGTTCGTCGAGCAAGCGGTGCCGCTCGGCAAGATCGACGCCGGTCCCGTCGTGCAAGCGTTAATCGATGCACAGCCCGACGCGATCTTTTCATCGCTGTTCGGACCCGATCTCGCTCGCTTCGTCCGCGAAGGCGAGCTCCGTGGCCTGTTCAAGAACCGGCCCGTGTTCAACTTGCTGGGCGGCGAGCCCGAGTATCTCGATCCATTGAAGGACGAAGCGCCGCTCGGCTGGTACGTCACCGGCTATCCGTGGTACGCAATCGATACGCCTGCGCATAAGCGATTTCGCGACGCGTATCAGGCGAAGTTCGGTGACTATCCGCGGCTCGGATCGGTCGTCGGTTACAGCACGATCAAGACCGCTGCTGCGGTGATCGCCAAGGCGCGATCGACCGACACCGAGAAGCTCGTCGCCGCGATGAAAAATCTCGACATCGACATTCCGTTTGGGCGGATCACGTTTCGCGCGATCGATCACCAGTCGACGATGGGCGCGTTCGTGGGACGTACGGCGGTCAAAGATGGCAAAGGCGTGATGGTCGACTGGACATACGCGGACGGCAAAGATTATCTGCCGGACGACGACACGATCCGCAAGATCCGACCTCCGGATTAAAAGTTCCAGGTCCCGGCGTCTAGGTCCATACCTGCGTGACGCTCGCGTCGCTGACGATCCAGCTGTTGAACGGCCTCGCATCGGCGTCGGCGCTGTTTCTCGTCGCGGCCGGATTGACGTTGATTTTCGGCGTCACGCGCATCGTC
Organism: Casimicrobiaceae bacterium; assembly: GCA_035636955.1. Lineage (GTDB taxonomy): Bacteria > Pseudomonadota > Gammaproteobacteria > Burkholderiales > Casimicrobiaceae > VBCG01. The sequence continues at coordinate 313 of DASPYC010000186.1, read as the reverse complement.
AATTTCGCGCACGGCTCGCTGTACATGCTGGGCGCGTATGCCGCCTATTCGATCGGCGCAATGCTGGCGGCCGAATTCGCGCCCGGCGCGCTTGCGTTCTGGGGCGGCGCGCTCTTAGCTGCGCTCTGCGTCGCGGCGATCGGCGCGTTGATCGAAGCGCTGCTGCTCAAGCGCCTGTACGACGCGCCGGAATTGCTTCAGCTCACTGCGACCTTCGCGGTTGTGCTGATCGTTCGCGACGCGGTGCTCGCGTTCTGGGGTCCTGAGGATCTGCTGGGTCCGCGCGCGCCGGGTCTTTCCGGCACGCTGCAGA
>DASPYC010000185.1:0-1730 GCA_035636955.1 Casimicrobiaceae bacterium | reverse complement strand
CGTGAATGCAGAGCGATTCGCGGCGTGAGAGAACGACAGCGGAAATCGACATGGAAATGAACGGCAGCCGGACGGTGCCGGCCGATATCGATACGACCTGGCGCGCACTCAACGACCCTGAGGTGCTCAAGGCTTGCATTCCGGGATGCGAATCGGTCGAGCGCGTTTCGGACAACGAATATCGATTGACCATGACCGTGCGAGTCGGGCCGGTCAGCGCTCGCTTTACAGGCCGCATCGTCCTGGCCGATATCGTCGCGCCCACTTCGTACACGCTGAGCTTCGAGGGGCAGGGCGGAGCCGCGGGATTTGCGAAGGGCGAAGCCCGCGTTACGCTCACCGCCGACGAGCCGGGAACTCGCATCGATTATCAGGTCAAATCACAGGTCGGTGGCAAGCTGGCGCAGATCGGCTCCCGACTCGTCGACGGCGCGGCCGCTAAAGTAGCCGACGATTTTTTTGCGCGCTTCGTGGACAGATTCGGGAAACCGGCCGCGGCCGCGGTAGACGCCGATGCGACCAAGCCCGGTGTCGCTGTTCCGGAATCCGCGTCTAGCCAGATGCGCGCCGCGTTGCGCACGATGTCGGTGCGGCTCGCACTGGCGGCGGTCATCATCGCCGTGATGGCGATCTACTGGTTCACACGGCCGGCGTAGAATTGCGTCATTGCCAATGCTGATATCGGGTTTCTAAATGGACGGCGTCGACCTCGAGGTGCTGCGCAAGAGCGCGGAATGGCTGGACTCCGGCAAGCGGGTGCTTCTGGTCACGGTGGTCAAGACCTGGGGCAGCTCGCCGCGGCCACCGGGTGCGCTGCTCGCGGTGCGCGAAGACGGTATCGTCGTCGGATCCGTTTCCGGTGGCTGCATCGAGGATGACATCGTCGAACGCTCGCGGCGAGAAGGCGCCTATATCACGCAGCCGCAGGCGGTGACCTACGGCGTCTCCGCGGAAGATGCGCGCAAGTTCGGGCTGCCCTGCGGCGGCACGATTCAGCTGGTGCTGGAGCCACTCACGCCGGATAGTCGCATCGGCGAGCTGCTCGACTCGGTCGAGCAAGGCACACTGGTGGCGCGCAAGCTCGATCTCGATACTGCTCTCGTGTCGCTTGGTAGCGCGAATGCCGCCGAGGCCCTCGCGTTCGACGGCCACACGCTGACGACGGTGCATGGACCGCGCTATCGCATGCTGGTCATCGGCGCCGGGCAGCTATCGAAATATCTCGCTCAGATTGCCGTCGGACTCGACTACCAAGTGACGGTCTGCGACCCGCGCGAGGAATACACCGAGACCTGGGACGTCCCGGGAATCACGCTGGTCAAGACGATGCCGGACGATACCGTGATAGCCATGAATCTCGACGAGCGCTGCGCGGTGGTCGCGCTGACTCATGATCCCAAGCTCGACGACCTGGCGTTGATGGAAGCGCTCAAGTCGCCGGCGTTCTATGTCGGTGCACTCGGCTCGCGCGCCAACAACGCCAAGCGGCGTGAGCGCCTGCGTGAATTCGACTTGTCGCCACAAGAGATCGCTCGTCTTCACGGCCCCATAGGCTTGTACATCGGCAGCCGCACACCGCCGGAAATCGCGGTATCGATTCTCGCCGAGATTACCGCGGTCAAGAACGGAGTCTCGCTGCCCATCGGCGCGAACGTTGCCGCGGCGAAGGAAAAACTTGGTCCCTCGATCGCATGCGCGACATCGTAGTGTCCCCGCACGCTGGGATAGCT
>DASPYC010000184.1:0-3578 GCA_035636955.1 Casimicrobiaceae bacterium | reverse complement strand
CCGATCGCCTCGTCGCGTGAAAAGCCGTAAAGCGACGTGGCTTTCGCGATTCCAGTAGACGACAACTGCGTCCAGGTCCTTGACGATGACGGCTTCGTCGATCTGCTCAAGGACCTGTTCCAGCTGACGTGGTTCCGCCTCCGCCTGGGGGGGGACGCTCGCGGCACGACGAAATACCTCAGTCTTGACGTTACCCATCAAACATCCCTTTCGGGCCAGCAAGGGTCCGTTTGCCGCGAATATGCGTCCAGTCGAGGCACAAATGGCTCTGCAGCGGCACAACTGCAGCAAGATCGCCGTCATGCCGGCAACGAAACCAAATATTCGCAATCGCCATGCCATCGCATGGGCAGGGCTGCATCACTTCACGGCGGATCTACCGCGTTCAGAACGCTTCAGGCCGACATTCAAAAATTCAAAACTATTCCGCCATTGGAGACGTCAAAGCTCCGCGGAAGAATAATCCGATCTCGAGGAGCGGCGAAATGATGGATCCAAACCCGATATTGAACGTCGCGAACGTGGGCCTCCAGGAACAGCGGCGCGGCGAGCGCTATGTCGTGAAGAAGGGACGGATGGGACCAGCGATCGGCCTTACCAAATTGGGTTGCACGCTGCATGTCGTACCGGCCGGAAAGTGCGCTTTTTCGTTTCACGCGCACCACGTCATCGAAGAGTTGTTCGTCATTCTTTCGGGCGCCGGCGAATATCGATTCGGCGGCGAGACGTTTCCCGTCAAAGCTGGCGACGTACTCGGCGCCCCCGCCGGCAAGACGCGGCACCAGATTGTGAACACCGGTACCGAAGAAATGCGTTATCTCGGCATCTCGACCATCGGGAGCGTCGATGTCGTCGAATATCCCGATTCGAAGAAGGTCGCCGTCGTGGCCGGCATCAGAAACGCCGATTTCAAGACCGCGACGTTCGTCCAGATTGCGCACACGGGAGAATCGATTGATTACTGGGACAGTGAGCCGTCGTAGAATCGCGATGATGGCTACATATCTGCATCAGGGAGCATTGGCGTTCCTCCTGGCGATTGCCTTTGGAGGTCAACTTGCTCACGCCGACATCTATACGTGGGTCGACGCTTCCGGCGCGACCAACGTCAGCAACGTGTCGCCGCCTGAAGGCGTTCGCGTGACGCGCGTCACGCACGAGAATCCACAGAAGGCACTACGCCCGGACACTACTGCTCGCGATGCAACGCACGACGCCGAAATTCAGGCGTTATCGGAGCGTGTTCGACAGCTGCAGCATGAAGTCGAGTTTGCGAGGACCTATGCGCCGCCGCCGCTGCCTCAACCGATGGCGTATCCCGCGATTCCGCCCGCGCCGGCACCTGCCTACGCGGCCGATGTCATGCCGGCGCCGACGAGCTCCTGTGATCCGTCGTTCGGAGGCTGCGGGTATTGGTGGGGCCAACCCGGCTATCCGGCGAACGTAGTCGTGGTACGCGCACCGAGTTTTCGCCGCGCTTATCCTTTCCACGGGGTGCGCCACTTTGTTACGCAGCGGCCGGCGCAACGGCCGATGCGTCCTGCCGGCGGCATGCGCCCTCGCTAAAGTCGTCGCGACTAGCCGCTATTGCGGAGCCCGGCCGCGACACCGTTGATCGTGAGATGGATCGCGCGGCGGGTGCGCACGTCCGTTTCGCCGGCCCGATACCGCCGCAACAACTCCACCTGCAGGTGGTTGAGCGGGTCGAGGTACGGAAAGCGGTTTCGTATGCTGCGTTCGAGCGTCGGGTTGTCTTCGAGCAGCGATGACTGCTGCGTGATTCTTAGGCAATGGCGCACGCTGCGCTCATGTTCGCCGGCGATCCGCGCGAAGATGGCCTCGCGCACCGTCGCGTCGCCAAACAGCTCCGCATAGCGCGACGCGACCGCAAGGTCTGTTTTTGCAAGCACCATCGCCATGTTCGACAACACGCTGCGGAAAAACGGCCAGCGGGCGTGCATGTCGGCGAGCTCAGCAAGACCGCGCGGATGCACGTTGAGCCAGGCGTCGACCGCGGTGCCAAAGCCGTACCAGCCGGGTAGCATCAGCCGGCATTGGGCCCAGCTGAATACCCATGGAATGGCTCGCAGGTCCTCGATCCGTGCCGACGCGCTGCGCGAAGCCGGACGGCTGCCGATATTGAGCTCGCTGATTTCAGCGATTGGTGTCGACGCGCGGAAATACGCTGGAAATTCCGGAGTCTCGTAAACCAGCGCCCGGTACGCGCTATACGCGTGTGAAGAGAGCGCGTCCATGATCGCGAAGTAGCGTTCTGCGCGAGCGCCGAGACGCTCGGTATCTTCGAGGCTGGCTTCGAGCGTCGCGGCGACGAGCGCCTCGAGATTGCGACGGCCGAGCTCGGCGTCGGAATACTTGCTGGCGATGATCTCGCCCTGCTCGGTGATACGAAGACCGCCAGCGACGCTGCCAGCCGGCTGCGCGAGGATCGCCTCGTAACTCGGACCACCGCCGCGCCCCACAGTGCCGCCGCGACCATGGAACAGCCGCAGCTTCATCCCCGCCGCACGAAATGCGTCGACCAGCGACATCTCACCGCGATAGAGCGCCCAATTCGCCGTGAGATATCCGCCGTCCTTATTGCTGTCGGAATAGCCGAGCATCACCTCCTGCCAACGGCCGCGACCTTCGACCATCGCTCGATAAGCGGAAATGGCAAAGGCGTCGTTCATGATGTCGCCGCAACGCGCGAGATCGTCGATCGTCTCGAAGAGAGGCACGATATTGAGCGCGAGCGACTCGCCCCGGACGAGGCCGACTTCCTTCAGGAGCACCGCGACTTCGAGCAAGTCCGACGCCGATGCGCATTTCGAAATGACATAATTCGGCAACGCTGCGGCGCCGTAACGTGTATGAATTTCGGCGGCGGTGCGCAGAATGCTGAGCTCCGAAACGATGCGCGGCGAATACTCGAGATGCGGCGACGCGAGCAAGCGCGGGCCCGCGAGCTCGCGGGCCAGGAGTTGGACGCGTGCCGATTCGGCAAGAGACGTGTAATCATCCGCGATGCGTGCCCGCGACAGCAGCTCGCCAATCACTTGTTCATGGACGTCGCTGTGCTGCCTTAAGTCGAGAACAGCGAGATGGAAGCCGAAAACGTCAACGGCGCGTCGTAACGGATCGAGGCGTCGTGCTGCGAGCGGCGTGGCCCCATGCGAGGCGAGCGACGCGGCGATCGTGTCGAGATTGGCGCGAAATTCCGCCGGCGTCGCATACGGTTCGGCGACGACGCTCGGTGCCCGCGGCGGCGTATAGCCCGCCAATGTCTTGCTGGTCGCGGCGAGGCGGGCATAGATTCCGATCAGGGCGTTGCGATAGGGCTCGTCCTTGCGATGCGGGTTCTCGTCATGCGCGGTCGTGGCCAGCGCCTGCAGCGCCTCCGTGGGCGCGATTAAACGCGAAGAGAGCGAAAGCTCACCGCCCAACCGATGCACTTCGGCAAGATAGTGCTCGAACGCAACCCCCGCCTGCGCCCGAATTGCATACCCAAGCGTTTCCGAGTCTACGTTCGGATTCCCGTCGCGGTCACCGCCGATCCATGAGCCCGTGCGCAGAAACGG
>DASPYC010000183.1:0-2862 GCA_035636955.1 Casimicrobiaceae bacterium | reverse complement strand
TGCTGCAGTACGGCGCCGGCGATTACAACTGCCTGCATCAGGATCTCTACGGCGACCACGTCTTTCCGCTGCAGATCACGATTCTGCTGTCGCGACCGGAAAGGGATTTCACAGGCGGCGAGTTTGTCATCACCGAACAGCGGCCGCGCATGCAATCGCGGGCTGAAGTCGTACCGCTGCGGCAAGGCGACGCCGTTGTATTCGCCGTTCATCACCGACCGGTGAAAGGCACGCGCGGCGTATATCGGGTGAATATGCGACACGGCGTCAGCCGCTTGCGTTCGGGGCATCGCCATGCGCTCGGCGTGATATTCCACGACGCGGAGTGAGTTTTATTCGACGGTTACCGATTTCGCCAGATTGCGCGGCTTGTCCACATCGGTGCCGCGAATCACCGCCGTGTGATACGCGAGCAACTGCAGCGGCACGACGTGCACGATCGGCGACAAGAGTCCGCGATGCTCGGACACGCGCAGCAGATGAATGCCGTCGCTGTGGCCGAGCTGACTATCTAGATCGGCGAGCACGTACAGCTCGCCGCCCCGCGCGCGGACTTCCTGCAAATTCGACTTGAGCTTTTCGAGCAGCGTGTCGTTCGGCGCGATCGCGACGACCGGCATCTCGGAGTCGACAAGCGCGAGCGGGCCGTGCTTCAGCTCGCCGGCCGGATACGCTTCGGCGTGAATGTACGAGATCTCCTTCAATTTGAGCGCGCCTTCCAGCGCGATCGGGTAGTGCAGGCCACGGCCGAGGAACAGCGCGTGGTGCTTCAGCGCAAACGCCTGCGCCCATGCCATGACGTGGGGCTCGAGCGCGAGCGCGCCACGAATCGCCGCCGGCAAATGGCGGAGTGCTTTCAGGCATTTCGCCTCTTCGTCCGCCGGCAAAAGTCCGCGGAGTTTCGCGAGCGTCAGGGCAAGCAAAAAGTGCACGGTGAGCTGCGTGGTGAACGCTTTCGTCGACGCGACGCCGATCTCGACACCCGCGCGCGTGAGAAATACGAGCTCGGTCTGCCGTACCATCGAGCTCGTCGCGACATTGCAGATCGCTAGCGTCTTGTTCTGACCCAGCGACTTTGCGTGCTTCAACGCCGCCAACGTGTCCGCAGTCTCGCCCGATTGGGAGACGACGACGACGAGCGCGGTGCTGCGCGGCACGCTGTCGCGATAGCGGTATTCGCTGGCGATCTCGACCGTGCACGGAATCTTCGCCAGCGTTTCGATCCACTGCTTCGCGACCAGGCTCGAGTAATAGCTCGTTCCGCACGCGATGATCAGCACCGAATCGACATCGCGCAACACTTCTGTCGCCTTCGGCCCGAACAGCGCCGGCTCGATCGCTTCGACGGCGTCGAGCGTGTCGGCGACCGCGCGCGGCTGCTCGAAGATTTCCTTTTGCATGAAATGCCGGTACGGCCCAAGCTCGACCGCGTCCCCGCTGCCCTTGACGTCGACCACCGTGCGCATCACGCGCTGCCCGATTGCATCGTAAATCGCGTAGCTCTCGCGCCGCACGTCCGCTACATCGCCTTCCTCCAGATATGCGACGCGCCGCGTGACCTGCAGCAGCGCAGCGGCATCCGACGCGAGAAAGTGATCGCCCTCGCCGATGCCGACGACGAGCGGGCTTCCCTGGCGCGCACCGATCACTCGACCAGGCTCACGCGTTGAAATGACTGCAATGGCGAACGCGCCGTGGAATTCGGCGACTGCCATCCGGACCGCGGCGAGCAGATCGCCGTTCGCCGCGTCATGCCAATGTGCGTGGATCAGATGGGCTATCACCTCGGTATCGGTCTGCGTACGAAAGACATAGCCCTGCGCCTTCAATTGCTCGCGAAGCGCTTCGTAGTTTTCGATGATGCCGTTGTGGACGACGGCGATTTCGTTACACGACAAATGCGGGTGTGCGTTGTCAGCCGTCGGCGCGCCGTGCGTCGCCCACCGCGTATGTGAGATGCCAGTCGTCGCGTGGAGCTGGCACGCATCTGCCTGCATTGCCAAATCGGCGACCCGCGCAGTCGAGACCAAACGTTCGAGAACCGGCGATGCGCCGCCGTTGACGACGGCAAGTCCCGTCGAATCGTAGCCGCGATATTCGAGCCGTCTGATCCCTTCGATCAGGATCGGAACCACGTTGCGAGCCGATGTCGCGCCGACGATGCCGCACATGACAAACTCCCGTCCGCTATTTCGTTGCCTTGGGTTTCTTCACCGGCCGCTGCCAATCGGCAATCGAGATTTGTCGCGGTCGTGCAAGCGTCAACTCGTCGGCGGGCGCACCTTTGATGATCGTGCTGCCGCCGCCGATCGTCGCGCCGCGGCCGATCTCCAGCGGCGCGACCAGCAGGCAATTGGAACCGATATGCACGTCGTCCCCGATGACCGTTCGATGCTTGTTCGCGCCGTCGTAATTCGCTGTGATCGATCCTGCACCGTAGTTCACGTTCCGCCCCACCGTCGCATCGCCGATGTACGCAAGGTGGTTTGCCTTCGCGCCGTGCCCGAGCGTGCTCGCCTTGATCTCGACGAAATTGCCGACGTGGACCTCGTCGTCCAGTTGAGCGCCCGGGCGCAAGCGCGCAAAAGGCCCGATCCGGCAGCGCGCTCCGACGGTCGCGTCGTGCAAATGCGAGAACGGCAGGATCGCGCTGCCCGCGGCGATCGTGACATCGCGCAATACGCAATACGGTCCGATGTCGACGTCGTCGCCAAGTGTGACGGTACCTTCGAATACGCACCCGATATCGATGCGCACGTCGCGGCCGCAGGACAGCGCGCCGCGAATGTCGATGCGCGCGGGATCGGCAATCCACGTGCCGGCTTCAAGTAGCGCTTTCGCTCGCCGGTCTTGGATTATGCG
>DASPYC010000182.1:0-3604 GCA_035636955.1 Casimicrobiaceae bacterium | reverse complement strand
GAGGATGGCGACGCTGACAAGACAAATGAGCCTATCGATCCAACGAAAGGCCACCATCCATCCAGCCGCAGACGCAACGCGGCGGCCGAGGTTCTCATCTTTGTTGCTGTTGTTATTAGGTCTTTCGCTCATTGCCACGACACACGGCGCAGCGAACGGCGTCGCCGGTAGGACGCATTTCTTCTTTGCGCGGTGCGGAATAGATGCAGCGCTTGGTGCCTTACGCTAAAGCGGATCGCGATGATTGCCGCCCAGGACCAATTCCTCCGCGCCGCCGCTGCCGCGTTTTTCCAGGTCGGCGAGGAGTCCTTCGTCGGTGAGGTCGAGCTTGCGGGAGCTTTGCCAGTCCTCACGCGCAACATCGTGCAGACGGTTGACGACGGCGGCGTCGTTGGTCTCGATCGCCAGCTCGCGACGCGCGTCGAAGCTGCCGGGCGAAAGATTGATCGATCCAACGATCGCCCGTTCGCCGTCGGCGAGCAGCATCTTCGCGTGGAGCCGCAGACCTCTGGGCCGATGCACCTTCGCGCCGACGTCCTGGACGATCCGCAAACCGCCGACCCCCTCAATCAGCTTGTCCTTCTTGAGCGTATGCGGCGCGCGCGCCAGCAGATGCACGTTGACACCCCGGCGCACGGCACGCACCAGCCGCTCGATGATCACCGTATCCTGGTAGCGCTCGTTCTGCAGCCACAGCGAATGCTTCGTGCTGTCAATGAAGCGCGCAATCCGCGCCCGCCCGTTGTTGCTGCACCAGATGAGGCGCGATGAATCGCCGGGATCGAACGGTTTTCGATGCCAGTCCGCTTCGAAGCCGGCGACAATCTCAGCAACTTCTTCCGGCACCCGGGTGACGACGGCGTAGTCGCGCGTCTCGGTCAAATTGCGCGTTTCCCAATTGAGCGACTTCACGAACGCGACCGCATCGTCGACGATCATCGATTTCTCGTGCGTCAGCTCGAAGGCCGGATTGCTGTCGGCGACGTTGATACCGGCGTGTTCCAATGCTTTGCGCGTCGCGACGTTCTCGGCCTCGCCGCTGCGGCGCGCCGGATTCAGCATGATCCGCACGTCGACGCGGCGTTTCCGTGCTTTGGTCACCGCCTCGATCAGCATCGGATCGGTGAACAGAAACATCTTGATCTTGAGCGACACGCGTGCGGCGTCGATCGCTGCGATGATCGGCCTCGCCGTGTCATTGGGCAGAACGATCAGTTCGCGATCACCGCTCATGGTTGTACCTCCATGGTTGCCGTATGAACTTCCGGCGCCGGCGACTCGAACTGGATTCGATGCAACTCGGCATAGAGGCCGCCGCGCTGCATCAACTCCGCGTGCGCACCTTCCTCGGCGACGACGCCGTCTTTCAGCACGACGATCTTGTCACAATCCTGGATCGTGCCCAGACGATGCGCGATCGTGATCACCGTGCGTCCCTGCATCAGTCGCTCCAGCCCTTCCATCACGAGCTTCTCCGATTCCGTATCGAGCGCGGCCGTCGGTTCGTCGAGGATCAGGATCGGCGCATTGCGAATCACCGCCCGCGCGATGCCGATTCGCTGCCGCTGTCCGCCCGACAGAGTCGCACCGCGTTCACCGATCATCGCATCGTAGCCGTGCGGCATGCGGACGATGAACTCGTCGGCGTTGGCGAGCTTCGCCGCCGCGATGATCGCTTCCTCGGTTGCATCCGGACGGCCATAGGCGATGTTTTCGCGCACCGTGCCTTGAAACAGCGCGGTGTCCTGCAGCACGAAGCCGATCTGATGGCGAAGCGCCGCAAGCGTGTAGTCGCGCAAGTCGATCCCGTCGATCGTAATCGAGCCGCCGGTCGGATCGTAGAAACGCGGGATGAGGCTCACCACCGTCGATTTGCCGCTTCCCGTCGTGCCGACAACGCCGACGTGCTGCCCCGAAGCCACCGCAAAGCTCACATCGCGCAGCACCGGCAGGGTCGGGTCGTAACCGAACGCAACGTGGTCGAAACGAATGTCGCCGCGTTGCGGACCGACGGTGCGCGCGCCGGCCCGCTCGGGAATGATCATGTCCGCGTCGAGAATCCGTTGAATGCGCTCGAGACCGATCGCCGTTTGCGCGATCGTGTTCGTCATCTTCGCTAAATCCTGCACCGGCTTGAAGAACTTCGTCAGGTAGGCGAGAAACACCGTCAGCGCACCCACCGTCAACGTTCCGGCGACGATCAGCGACGTTCCGCGCCAGAGCACGAACGCCGTGCAAAAAGCCACGACGATCGTCACGATGGGCGAGAGCATGCTCTTGATGCTGCGGGCGCGGAGTGCCGCACCGATCGTCGCGCGGCTTGCGACGTTCATCCGCTCTGCCTCGAGGTCCTGGCGACCATAGGCCTTGACGATCCGCATCGATCCCAATCCTTGCTGGACGACAGACACGATGTCGCTTTGCCGTTTGCGGACTTCGCGCGTCGCGTTCTTGACCGCCTTCTTGAAGCGCGCAACGAAAAGCAGCAGAAATGGTGTCACCCCAACCGCGATCAACGCGAAGTCCCAGTTGAGCCAGAACATGATCCCGAGCATGCCGACGATCGTCATCATGTCGATCAGGATGTCGAGCGTCGCCGACGACGCAAAGTCCTGCACCGTCGCCACGTCGTTGGTGATCGTCGACAGGAGCGCGCCGCTTTGTTCTTTGTCGTAATAGGAAAGCGACAACCGCGTCAGGTGATCGTAGATCCGCACGCGCAGATCGTGCGCGACCCATTGGCCCACGCTCTCGGTAAAGTAGTTGTCGACGTAGGTGGCGACGGCGCCGAAGGTCGCGATGACGACGGCGGCGATCCCTGCGAACGCGGCGAGGCCCATGGTATCGCGCGGCAAGCCGAGATCGTGTACCCACTCGAGCCATCGCGGCAACGAATCGTGGCCGATCGCGTTGTCGAGGACGACCTTGAGCGGCCAGGGCGCCGCGATGCTCATCGCCGTTTCAACGACCATCGCGACGAGAACGATGATGAGCCAAGAATAATAAGGACGCAGAAGCTCGCGCACGAGCCGCGACGTCGGCTGCTCCGGAATCGCGGTCGTCGGTGTCGAGGCTGCGGGCGCGGCGAGCGTGGAGGGAGCGGCGGATTCCGGCATGATGGGTGTGCGACGGGTTTTGCGCCCTAATCGTCATCGCTATCGGCGCACTCGTCAAGTCGGCGCCGCATCGTCCTCGATTGCGACGATGACCGATAGCGCCGCAAGTGCCGCGGTCTCCGCGCGGAGGATCCGCGATCCGAAGCGGACAAGCGTCACACCACGGCGCTCCGCCTCGTCACGTTCCGGCGCCGTGAAGCCGCCTTCCGGACCTACGATGATGAAGCGCGGATGCCCTTTCTTGATCGCCGTTGCATACGATGTGACCGCGTCGGGGACGAGCATCAATGCTTCAATGCTCTCGGCGTCGCGATCGAGCCACGCGGACAACGGCATGATTTCTGCGATTTCCGGCACGTGATTGCGCCCGCATTGCTCACAAGCTGCAACGGCGATCTGCCGCCAGCGCTCGACTCGCCTGACGGCGCGCGCTTCGGGCGATCGCTGACTGCGCTCCGCCACAATCGGAACGATCGCCGCGGCCCCCA
>DASPYC010000181.1:0-2129 GCA_035636955.1 Casimicrobiaceae bacterium | reverse complement strand
TTTGCGGAAACTTGCGCAGCCACGCTTTGAGCGGCGAGACGTATCCGAGACGGCCGGTGAGCAGGTTTTCCATCACCGTCAGGCGCTCGACCAGGTTGTATTCCTGGAAGACCATGCCGATGTGCCGCCGCGCGCGGCGAAGCCGCGCACCTGCGAGGCGTGCGAGATCTGCGCCGTCGAACAGGATCTCCCCGGCGGTCGGTTCGACGAGCCGGTTGATGCACCGGATCAGCGTGCTCTTGCCGGTGCCCGATGGTCCGATGACTGCATTGATGCCGGTCTCGCCAAACGCGAGGTCGATGTCGCGCAGGACCGGCTTGCCCGGTACGTATTCCTTGGTGAGTCCGCGGATGACGAGGGAATTGGGCATGGACGCCCGCGGCATCGCCGCGCCGCGGATCTTCGGTCAGCGCGCAGTTTAGCCGAGCCGTGCATTACGTCGGCAGACAAAATGACGCGCGCTCGCGACGAGGGTGGGGGTCGTTATCGCGAGCGCAAATCCTAAGAACGTAGGGGCGTCAGCCGCCGCCTTTGCCTTTTCCGTGACCACTGGCGCTGCCCGCACCGTGTCCGGGATCGGCAGTGACGATGCCGGCGCCGCCCTTGCCGGTCGTGACGCCTGTCGACGAACTACCAGTCGCGCCCGCTGCGGTCGTCAATCCTTTGCCCCCATGGCCGCTGCCGGCCGATGTACCGCCTGCCGTCGTCAGACCACGACTAGGTGCACTGACCCGAGCGCCGTCCGCGGTGGTAATACCGGTCGACGTTGTTACTTTTGACGCGTTAACCGTTGTCGTGGTCTTCGACGTGGGCGTGTTCGTCGTCGTCGCGGCGATCGCTGTTGTGGGCGCCTTGATGCTGCGATTCACCGCACCCATCGTCGTGCCGTAGCTTTGAGCGATGCGTCCCCATCCCATGCCATCCGCTCGTTGTTGCAGAACGCCGGCAAAAGTGACTGTCTTGCCGTCCGCCGTCGTGATGCTATTGCCTTGCAACGCCGCTTGGAGCTCCGCGCTTGTCGGATTCGCAATGCCCGCTTGATTCAGCGCGAATTGCGTAAGCGCAAGCGAGTGCGAGACGTTGCCCCAGCCCATTGGCTTGGTTGGCGGCGTGATCGTGGTCGTTGTCGTCGTCGGTTGGCCGTTCGCGTCCGTCGATGCGTACGTCAACGTGGCCGGAGTTCCCGTACGCAACGCGTTCGCCAATGCGACGGCGTTTTCTTGCGATCCCGCAAGTGTGACGAAGGGATGCGCAACCTTTCCGGCGACCAACGTCTGTCCGGTCGTCGCCGGTGTCGTTGCGGAAGATGTTGTGCTTGGATCGGTTGTCGTTTGTGCCGCGGCATTTGCGCACAGTGCCAGCGCAACCATCACTGCGCAGTGCCTCATCACATGCTTGCTCATGGTTTTGCTCCGTTTGTTCGCGAGGATGTTCACCCTGTTCCGACCAGTTTTTCGGTTTGCAGGATGATTTCGGTTGCAGTGGCGCTATCGCGAAGCAGCCCACCATCCTTGATCGCCGTAACGGCAAGACGGGTTGTATTCGGCGTGAGCGCTTCGATTTCGATCTCGATCTCGCGATCGGACGCGCGCGCCGTGATCACTTCCTTGTTACCGTCGCGTTTCGCTTCGACGATCTTGATCTGCATCCGTCCTAGCGCCGCAACCGTTGAACGGCGAACCTTGGATTGTGGCGCGGCGAAGGTCTTGTAGACGATCCCGCCGAGCGTATGCGACACGCCCGTGGACAGGCCGACGCCGCCTGCTGTGAGCGCGACGGCCGCGCAGCCTGAGAGCGTTGCGATTATCGCCACGCTCACGCATCGATGAATCGTTCGTTTGAGCCACTGCGCCATCCGTCAATTATGACGTTGGCATGGACGCCGAGGTCGACCGCTTGTCGGCGCGCCGCGCGAAGATCGCGGCGTGTTGCGCGACAGTCAGCGTGGAGCGAGCTGTGTACTACTGCTGTCGCCGTGACGGCGTTATTTCTTCGCCTTCGCGGCCGCTTCCGCTTTTTCGCGCGCTGTTTCCTTGTCGTACGACGCTTTGTCGAATCCCTGCCCGGATCCCGACGCGACTTGGCGCACGACTTCCCACGTCGTCCTGTAGTTGATCGGGAAGAAACGG
>DASPYC010000180.1:0-3266 GCA_035636955.1 Casimicrobiaceae bacterium | reverse complement strand
ATTCCCAGTTGACCATGTAGGCGTCGCCATAGCGGCCCGCCGCGATCAACCGGATGTATTCGGGAACCGGAGTATGGGCCGGACAGGCCCACTGACAATCGACGACTTTATGGAAATAGTCGGGGTGCGCAATATCCGTCGGGTTCAAACCTTTACCTCTTCAGTGGCGCGTCCGGCTCTCTTTATGTACTGACTGCAGCGGTGAGCTCACATATCCGATTGCCATCGCAAGCCCGCCGAGCCGTTTTGCGTTGCCGCGATGCTACGCCTGACGCGTTCGCATGGAAAGTCGGCTGGTATGGCCCGGCGTCGCGGTCGTCGGTTTTTTGCAACGTTGTTGCACTGCAGCATCCCCACACTCCGCATGTGGGCTACATTGCAATGCTGTCGGGTTAGACAAACATCGAACGCTAAAATGTGCGTCTCCGTTGACATATCAACCTTCATTTGCCCATTCGATGAACGCGCAAGACCGTAAACCGCTTCGCCTGACGCAGTTTTCGCATGGCGGCGGTTGCGGCTGCAAGATCGCGCCGGGGGTGCTGCAGCAAATCCTCGCCGGTTCAGCGGCCGGATTTGTGCCGCCGGAGCTCCTCGTCGGCATCGAAACGTCCGACGATGCTGCGGTTTATCGAATCAACGATTCGCAGGTGATCATCGCGACGACGGATTTTTTCATGCCGATCGTCGATGATCCTTACGACTTCGGGGCGATCGCCGCGACCAACGCCATTTCGGACATCTACGCGATGGGCGGAACGCCGCTCTTCGCGCTCGCGTTAGTCGCCATGCCTGTGAAGGATCTGCCGATCGAAACGATCCGCCGTATCGTCGCGGGCGGCGAGATGATCTGCGCCAGAGCACGCATTCCCATTGCGGGCGGACACACGATCGACTCGGTCGAACCGATCTATGGCCTTGCGGTGATTGGAACCGGCAACCCTGCCCACATCAAGCGCAACGTCGGCGCGCAACCTGGCGATGCACTGATTCTGGGAAAGCCGCTCGGCGTCGGCATATACAGCGCCGCATTGCGTAAGGATGCGCTCGCCCCCGCGGCTTATCGGACATTGATCGACAACACGACTCAACTCAATACGCCGGGCATCGAATTGGCACGTCTTCCAGCCGTTCATGCGATGACCGACGTCACGGGCTTCGGTTTGCTCGGCCACTTGCTCGAAATGTGCCGTGCCTCCCACGCCGGCGCATCGATCGACTTCGCACGCATTCCGCTATTGCCGGACGCGCTGGACCTTGCGAAGCGCGGCCATGTCACCGGCGCATCTCGGCGCAACTTCGACGGTTACGGATCGCAAGTAACAATCGCACCGGAGCACGGCGAGATCGCGCGAGCACTATTGACCGATCCCCAAACCTCCGGCGGACTGCTCGTCGCCTGCGAGATCGCCTACACTGACGAGGTTCTGCAAATCTTCCGCAGCAAGGGTTTCGAGAATGCGGCGACTATAGGCGTCGTGGCGAACGGTCCGCCGCACGTAAACGTCAGTTAGACGGCACGACCGGGAATCTATTTCTGCGCCGATTGTCTTGCCAAATAACCTTACGGCTCGCGCGGCCTGCATGATTGGAGATATCGATGTCCGGTTCACGAACTCACCGAGATAGCCCTACGGCGCCGTGCCGGCCATGGGCGCGATCGGATCTCGCCTCGCGTTTCGAGCGGATTCGCGCGCAGACGCAAACACTCGCGGAGCGGCTGACGCCTGAGGATTGCGCGTTGCAGTCGATGCCAGACGCGAGCCCGGTCAAGTGGCACCTGGCGCATACGACGTGGTTTTTCGAGACGTTCGTTTTGGCGCTGCGCGTGCCGGATTACGCGACGTTCGATCCGCATTTTCGCGTGCTGTTCAACTCGTATTATCACGGCGTGGGTGACAAGCATCCACGCCCCGAGCGCGGGTTGCTTTCGCGACCCGATCTGGCGACTGTGCACACGTATCGTGCGCACGTCGACCGTGCGATGCAGGCTCTGTTCGCCCGCGAGCTCGCGCCGGACTTGATCGCACTGATCGAGCTCGGCCTCAATCACGAGCAGCAGCATCAAGAGCTGGTCCTGACCGATCTCAAGCATCTGTTCTCGCGCAATCCGTTGCGCCCTCCGTACCAATCACGCTGGCCGCTCTTGCAGGTGAACCCGGCTTCGCTTGCGTGGCATCGCTACGAGCCCGGGCTGACGTCGATCGGACACCGTGGCGATGGTTTCGCTTTCGACAACGAATTACCCGCGCATCAAGTGTTCGTCGCGCCGTTCGAGCTCGCGTCGCGTCCGGTCACCCACGGCGAATTCGCGGCGTTCATTGCCGATGGCGGTTATCGCCGGCCGGAATTTTGGTTGTCGCTCGGATTCGATAGCGTGCAAGCGCAACACTGGCAAGCACCGCTGTACTGGGAGGAACGCGACGGCCGCTGGTGGACGTTTACGTTACGCGGCATGGCGGAAATCGACCCGCATGCGCCGGTGTGTCACGTCAGCTATTTCGAAGCGGATGCATACGCGCGCTGGGCTGGCGCGCGACTCCCCACTGAATTCGAATGGGAGACGGCCGCGCGTGATTTAGCGCCCGACGGAAACTTTGTCGACAGCGGTGTGCTGCACCCATTGCCATCTGCGCGCCTCGCCAATGGCAGCACGCCGCAGCAGCTATACGGAGATGTTTGGGAATGGACGTCGTCGAGTTACGCGCCGTATCCTGGATTTCGCACCGCCGCAGGGGCGGTGGGCGAATATAACGGCAAGTTCATGTGCAACCAATACGTGCTGCGCGGCGGTTCGTGCGCTACGCCTGCGTCTCATATACGTCCGACTTATCGCAATTTCTTTCCGCCCGAAGCGCGGTGGCAGTTTTCGGGGATTCGGCTCGCACGCGACGTTTAAGTCATCTGCCAAAAATGTCGCGAGCAGCCCCGAGTGCGCGAAGGCCCGCAGCGAGCCCCGAGACAGTACACGGTGGTACGGCGAGGGGCGAGCGAGGACACGACAAAGCAATCGGGGCGCGCAGCCCGTTTTTGACCTATATTGCCCAGTACACGGCGAAGTCGCGCGCAGGATCCTGCCAGCATCGAACGCTCGCGAATCCGGCCTCCAGGAGCGTGGTGAATTCGGCCGGCGTATATTTGTACGAATACTCGGTATGAATCAGGTCGCCGGTAGCGAATGTGCGCGCAGTTCCGTCGATGCGAACAGCCTGCGGGGCTCGCGCCGCGAGATGCATTTCGATGCGACCTTGTTGTTCGTTGTAGAA
>DASPYC010000179.1:0-4285 GCA_035636955.1 Casimicrobiaceae bacterium | reverse complement strand
GTACGCCGTTCACGATCGCCGAAAGACCGTCGAGTCCTCGCTCGAACGATTGGGTCTCACTCCGCGGCGCGCGCAACTCGCCGGCGCGCTGTCGGGCGGATGGAAGCAACGGCTTGCGCTCGCTGCGTGCCTGCTGCATTCGCCGCAACTGCTTTTGCTGGACGAGCCGACGGCGGGCGTCGATCCGAAAGCGCGCCGCGACTTCTGGGAGCACATCCACGATCTTGCAGCCGAAGGCATGACGGTTCTCGTCAGCACGCATTACATGGACGAGGCCGAGCGCTGTCACCAGCTTGCGTACCTTTCATTCGGGAAGCTGCTCGTGACCGGTTCCGCCACCGAAGTGATCGCGCATTCCGGGCTGTCGACGTGGATCGTCACGGCGCGCGGCGACGGTGATGAACGTGAGCTCACACTGCTCGCGCGCGAATTGCGCGACGTTCCCGCCGTCGAGACGATCGTGCCGTTCGGCACGACGTTGCACATTTCCGGCCATGATGCCGCAGCGCTGGAAGCCGCGCTGGCGCATGTTCACGAGCGACCGGGACTGACATTAAGCAAAGTCGAACCCTCGCTCGAAGACGTCTTCATCAGCTTGATGCAGACCGCGCCGGAAAAAATCCAATGAATGCCCGCGCGCATGCTGCCGACAACGGAGCGTTTTCGCTCGCGCGTGTCATGGCGATCCTGATGAAGGAATTCGTCCAGATGCGGCGCGACCGGCTGACGTTCGGGATGATCGTCGGCATACCGATTCTTCAGCTCGTGCTGTTCGGCTACGCGATCAACTCCGACCCCAAATCGCTGCCGACCGCCGTGGTCGACTACGACAAGAGCGAGTTTTCGCGGAGCTTTGTGCGCGGGCTCGAGAACACCCGCTATTTCGCGATGACGAGCTCACCGCAAAGCGAAATGGAAGCGGACCGCCTGTTGTCGCGCGGCGACGTGCAGTTCTCGATCGTGATTCCATCCGATTTTTCGCGGCGCCTGTTGCGGGGCGAAAAACCAGAGCTGCTGATCGCCGCAGACGCGACCGATCCCGCTGCGACCGGCAACGCACTTGCCGCGCTGACGCAACTTGGCGCTACGGTGCTGCGTTACGACTTGGTTGGCCCGCTCGCGCAGCGTGCGCCGAACGAGGCGCCGTTCGACCTCGTCATACAAAGGCGCTACAACGCCGAAGGCATCACGCAATACAACATCGTTCCGGGCTTGCTCGGTGTGATCCTGCAGATGACGATGGTGATGATGACGGCGTTTGCCGTGACGCGCGAGCGCGAGCGCGGGACATTCGAGAACCTGCTTGCGACACCCGCATTGCCGCTCGAGGTGATGGCCGGAAAAATCGTCCCGTACATCGTCGTGGGATTCATCCAGGCTGCGATCATTCTCGGCGCGGCGCGGCTGCTCTTCGACGTGCCGATGCTCGGCAGCTTCGTGCTGCTGTTTGCGGCGATGATGCTCTATATCGCGGCATTGCTCGCGCTTGGCTTCACGATTTCGACGCTCGCCAAGAACCAGCTGCAGGCGATGCAGATGACGTTTTTCTTCTTCCTTCCTTCGCTGTTGCTGTCCGGGTTCATGTTTCCGTTTCGCGGCATGCCCGGATGGGCGCAATCGCTTGGCGAGATCTTTCCGCTGACGCATTTCCTGCGGATTGTTCGCGGCGTGTTGCTCAAGGGCAACGGCGCCGACGAAGTGTGGCCGCACATGTGGCCCATCGCGTTGTTCCTGCTCGCAGTCGCCGCGCTGGCGCTCTTGCGCTATCGGCGGACGCTGGATTGACCCAATGACTCTTACATTCGATTCGAAGCGGGGTGAGCCGCTGCACTCGTTTCGAAGCGGGTTAAGCCGCTGCGCGAAGGGCTTCGTCGTGGCGCAAATCACGTCGTCAAAGCGGGAAATCCCGGCGCTCACGGCGGCGCCGGGTACCCGCAGGAAGACGTTTGCGGACATCCGAGCGCAGAGACGCGCCCTGTCCGCTCCCCTTGGTAGAAGATAAGATACGAATACGAAAGATGTGGCTCCGAGGGCGAAAACAATGATGGCATTCGATATCGAACAGGCCCGCTACAACATGGTGGAGCAACAGATTCGGACTTGGGAAGTGCTCGACGAGCGGGTGCTCGACTTGCTGTTCCATGTCCGGCGCGAGGAATTCGTGCCGCGCGAATATCGCACGCTGGCATTTGCCGACCTCGAAATTCCGTTGTCGAGCGATGCGCGGATGTGGACGCCGAAAATGGAAGCGCGCGTGTTGCAGGAGCTCACGCTGAAGCCGTCCGAGCGTGTGCTCGAGATCGGCACGGGCAGCGGTTACTTCACTGCGTTGCTCGCGAGCCAGGCGGCGAACGTCGACAGCATTGAAATCGATCGTCGGTTTGCGGACGACGCACGCGCGAAGCTTGCGCGCCACGAGTTTCGCAATGCCCGCGTCATCGAAGGCGATGGATCGCGAGGCTACGGCAACGACACGTACGACGCGATCGTTCTGACGGGTTCTACGCCGTTACTTCCAGAACACTTCTTCGCGCAATTAAAGCCCGAGGGCCGGCTGTTCGCCGTGGTGGGCGAAGCGCCTGTGATGGAAGCGCGTCTCGTGCGCCAAACCGCGCCCGGCTCGCGCGTATCCGTCGACTTGTTCGAAACCGTCGTTGCCCCGCTGATCAACGCCGCCACGCCGGCGCGTTTCCAGTTTTGATCGTAACGCGCTTCTTTGCGCTCATCGGACCAACAATATGAAAAGTTTGCCCTCTAGTCTTGCGCGCGTCGTGATGATCGCTTGCGCGCTTGGCGCGACATGCGTCGCAATGCCCGCGTTGGGCGAAGACCTGATCCAGATCTACCGCGAGGCACAGCAGAACGACCCGACGCTTGCCGCAGCGCGCGCGACCTGGGCCGCAACGCAGGAAAGAGTTCCGCAGGCGCGCGCCGGTTTGCTGCCGAACATTAACGCAACAGGCTCCGGGAATCTCAACAATTTTCACGAGAAGATTCACGACAACGACTTGCCTCCCGACGTCCCCAACCCCATCAACCGCGACTTCCGCGTGGGCTCGCTGGGAGTATCCGCATCGCAGCCGCTCTATCGGCTGCAGAACAAGGTCGCCTACGATCAAGCGAGGCAGCAGGTCTCCCAAGCAGATTTCCAGTTCTCATCCGTGCAGCAGGATCTGATTCTGCGCGTCGCGCAGGCGTACTTCGACGTTTTGCTGGCCGAGTTCAACGTCGATCTGGCCGTCAGCCAGAAGGCGGCTGTATCGGAAAACCTCGCGCAGTCGAAGCGCAATTTCGAGGTTGGCGTCGCGACGATCACCGACACGAACGAGGCGCAAGCCAAATACGATTCGATCGTTGCGCAGGAGATTTCGGCGCGCAATGATCTCGACAACAGGCGCACGGCCCTGCGCGCGATTATCGGGCGCGCGCCCAATTCGCTTAAGAAGCTCGGCCCCGGATTCGACCCGCCGCTGCCGTCGCCCAATTCGCCCGATTACTGGGTCGATCGCGCACTGGCTGACAACCTCGCTGTCAGAATCGCTGGCTACAATTTCGATATCGCGACGCTGGAAGTCGACCGCCAGAGGGCGGGCCATTATCCGACACTCGATCTCGTCGCGAGCTACACCGCGCAATATGGGACCGGCGCCACAAACCTGTCTTCGCCGTTCGATCTTCGGCAAGCGCAGATCGGGATCGCGCTGAACGTGCCGATCTATCAGGGCGGCTTCGTCGATTCGAAGGTGCGCGAAGCGATCGCGCTGCAGGACAATGCGCGGCAGAATCTCGAGGTTGCGCGTCGGTTTGCGCTCTTCAATGCGCAGACTGGTTTCAGCGGCGTGGCCAGTGCGGCGGCGTCCGTGACGGCTTTCGAGCAGGCGCTCAAGTCAGCACAGGTCGCGTACGAATCGAACCGCCTCGGGCAGGAAGTCGGCGTCCGGACGAACCTCGACGTGCTGAATACGCAGCAGAACGTGTTTCAGACGCGGCGCGACCTTGCGCAAGCGTATTTCAATTATTTGATCGGCGTACTGCGGCTCAAGTCGGCTGTCGGCACGTTGAGCGAGCAGGATCTCGAGGAAATCAACCGGCGCTTGCAAGGCTAGGGCGGCAAACGCGGCGCAAGCCATCCCCATAACCGGTTGGCGGCGCCCCGATGCACGTCGCAAAACGCATTGGCGGACGTGCGCATACGTGCGCGCGATTCGGGATCGCTCAGAAGTCGCGCGACCTGCACAATCAGCTCGTTCGCATCCGTAACGCGCAGTGCCGCGCCAGCCTCGAT
>DASPYC010000178.1:0-4296 GCA_035636955.1 Casimicrobiaceae bacterium | reverse complement strand
CTATCGCAAGGCACGCGAATGGATGGATCGCGCGATCGATCTTTTGAAGCCCGGCGTCACGTCGGACAAGATTGCGCGATCGTTCCCCAAGGCGCAGGAGATTGGATTTTCGAGCGAGATGGAAGCGTTCGGATTGAACTTCTGTCACGGACTCGGACTCGGATTGCACGAACGGCCATTGATTTCGCGGCTCAACTCACTCAAGGAACCGATCGAGCTCAAAGCGGGGATGGTGTTCGCCGTGGAAACCTATTGTCCGGCGACCGACGGCATTTCCGCCGCGCGAATCGAGGAAGAAGTGATTCTAACGCCGTCGGGTCCGAAAATCATTTCACTCTATCCGGCAGATGAGCTGCCGATCGCGAATCCGTATTGACGGGAATAGGTCATGAGCGAGCCGCGCGAAGCGAAGACTCGAAGCCGACTGCGCGAGCAGGGCGAAGCCGAGGCGCGAAGCGCGCGTCTGCGAGCGCGGGCGGCGGCCGACACGCCGACGCGGCGTTATTCGCGCGATTGCAAAGAGGCCGCCGTCGGCTCGCGATTGGCCATGGCCGACAACGAACTGCTTCATGCACTGTGATATTGCAAGGAGGCCACCCATGGTCGCGCGCACGCCCGAAGAACTCGACCGACTATTTGCCGGCGCAATGAATGCCGGCAATCTCGACGCATTGGTTGCGCTCTACGAACCGCAAGCATCGTTGACGCCGGCGCCCGGCAAGGTCGCTGTCGGCATCGACGCCATTCGCGAGGCGTTGGGCGGCTTTCTCGCCGGCAATCCGAAGATGACGTTGACGCCACGCGTTGTGTCGCGCGCCGGGGATCTGGCGCTGCTGACCAGCAAATGGGAAATCACGATGACCGACGCCGACGGCAAGCCTGCAGAGCTCCATGGCCAAAGTGTCGAGGTGGCGCGGCGGCAGCCCGATGGGAACTGGTTATTCGCAATCGATTTGCCGCTCGGGATCGAGAGCCCTCCGACATGACAACGCCCGCAAGCGTCGGTTGGATCGGCATCGGCCGGATGGGTTACGCGATGGCCGAGCGCCTCGCGAAGGCCGGCGCTGACCTCACTGTTTGGAACCGCACGCGGAGCAAGGCGGAGCCTCTTGCGGCGCAGGGCGCGAAAGTCGCGGCGCATGTTGCCGACCTTGCGGACTGCGACATCGTGTTCGTCATGGTGTCGACCTGGGATGACGTGAAGGAAGTCGTCGCGGGTCCAGGCGGGTTACTGTCGAGCGCCAAAGCGCCCAAACTGGTCGTCGAATGCTCGTCGATCTCGCTCGAAGGCTCCGCGGAGCTTCGCGCCATCCTCGCTGAACGCGGAACCGAGTTGTTGGCTGCTCCCGTTTCAGGAAACGCGAAAGTGATCAAGGCGGGCCGCTTGTCGTTCGTCTGCTCCGGGCCGAAATCCGCGTTCGACACCGCGCTTCCTTATCTCAAGATGATCGCGCCCGCGGCAAGCTACGTCGGCGAGGGTGAGCTCGCGCGGATCGTCAAGATTTGCCACAACGTGTTTCTCGGCGTCGTCACCCAGTCGCTGGCGGAGATTACAGTGCTGGCGCAGAAAGCCGGTGTGCCGCGCCACGCGTTTCTCGATTTCATCAACCAGAGCGTGATGGGGTCGACGTTCTCGCGCTACAAGGCGCCGGCATTCGTCAATCTCGATTTCAAGGTGACGTTCACGCCACAGTTGCTCCGCAAGGACCTCGACCTCGGGCTCGATGCCGCAAGAAACTTCGACGTACCGATGCCGCTGGCGTCACTCACGCGCGACATCGTGCAGACCTTGATCGGCCACGGCATGACCGAACAGGATTTCGCGCAATTGCTGCTGCTCGAAGCCGAGGCGGCAGGCGTCAAGCTCGTTCCCGAAAATGTACCGGTGAGCGACGGACTGAGTTGAGGAGAACGCTATGAAAATCGTACGCCTCGCCTTGATTGGCCTCTGCGTGTTGTGGGCCTCGTTTGCGAGCGCGCAAGCGTGGCCGACGAAGCCCGTCAAGATCATCGTGCCGTTCACCGCGGGAAGCGCTACCGACATCCTTGCGCGCACGTTCGGCCAGAAGCTCTCCGAGTTTTGGGGACAGCCGGTTGTGATCGAAAATCGGCCGGGTGCGGGCGGCACGATCGGGACGGGCATTGTCGCCAACGCGCCACCGGATGGATATACGTTGTTGGTCCATTCGGCGGCGTATTCCGTCAATCCATCGTTGTATCCGGATCTTCCGTTCGACACGCGCAAAGCGTTCGTCGAGATCGCGCCGCTCGGCGGCCAGCCGAACGTCCTGGTCGTCGCGCCTTCGACGGGAATCAAGTCGGTGCAGGAACTGATCACGCAGGCGAAGCAGAAGCCGGGCACGATCAATTTCGCGTCGGCCGGCGCGGGCAGCGGTACGCACATCAACGGGGAGAAATTCAAGCTCGCCACCGGCATCGACGTCGTCCACATTCCGTACAAGGGCACGCCCGAAGCGCTGACCGACACGATCGCGGGGCGCACGACCTACTATTTTTCGCCCATCTCCGCCGCCTTGCCGCATGTGAAGGAGGGGAAGCTCGTGGCGATCGGTGTCTCGAGTGCACAGCGGTCGAGCGTATTGAAAGATGTGCCGACGATCGCGGAATCCGGCGTGCCCGGCTTCGATTACAACTTATGGGTCGCGATGTTCGGTCCCGCGGGGATGCCGGCCGATCTCGTCGATCGAATCAACAAAGACGTGCAGCGCGCGCTCGCGAGTCCCGAGATCAAAGAGCGTTTCGCGAGCCTCGGCGCCGAAGCGATGCCGATGACGCCGGCGCAATTCAAGAAATTTATCGGCGACGAGATCGATGCGTCGACGAAGATCGTCAAGGCCGCGAACATCAAAGCGCAGTAACGAAACGGCGAGATCCACTGCGCGTCACCCATAGAATGATCGAGTGATGCGTACCGAAAAGCAAAAGATGCTGGCCGGCGAGCTTTACCGCGCGGCCGATCCGGAGTTGCGCGCGAACTTGGCGGAGACGAGAGCATGGTTGATGCGCTATAACCGCGCCGAGTCGGCCGATGAACGGCGCCGACTTCTTGTGGAGCGGCTCGGCGAAGTCGGCACGGGCGTCGAGGTCCGACCGCCGTTCTTCTGCGATTATGGCTTCAACATTCGCCTCGGTGACGATGTCTTCCTTAACTACAACTGCGTCATTCTCGATGTCGCTGACGTGATCATCGGCGATGCAACGCAGATCGGTCCGGCGGTGCAAATCTATACGGCGGACCACCCGCGTAATTTGGCGCAGAGAAAGAGCGGCATGGAGCTCGGAAGGAAAATCGAGATCGGCCGCGACGTTTGGATCGGCGGTGGCGCGATCGTCCTGCCCGGCGTTACCGTGGGTGATGGCGCGGTGATCGGCGCGGGCAGCGTCGTCACGCGTGATGTTCCGGCGGGCGTCACCGTGATGGGCAATCCTGCGCGACAACGGCGCAAAGGAACCGAATGAGCCTTGCGGGAAAAGGTGCGGTCGCCATCTGGAACGACATTACGCCGGAAGGACGTGCCGAGTTTTACGCTTGGCACGGAAGCCAGCACATGCCCGAGCGCGCCGGCGTTTCCGGTTTCTTGCGCGGCCGGCGCTACGTTGCGCTCGAAGGTAAGCCCGAATTTTTTACGCTGTACGAAACGGTGTCGCCACGCACGGTGACCAGTCCCGACTATCTCGCGCGCCTCAATGATCCGACGCCATGGACGACGGCGACGATTCCGTATTTTCGTAACGTCGCGCGCTCGTTGTGCGAAGTTTGCGCGAGCTTCGGTGAAGGACAGGGGGGATTGATCGCGACGTTTCGCTACGCAATCGACGAGACGCATGAGGACGAACACCGAAAGCGCATGACGCAAGTCCTGCTGCCGGTTCTCGCCGACGCGCGCGGCGTCGCCGGCTGCCATCTACTGGTTGCCGATGAAGCTGCAAGCGCCGTCGAGACCGCCGAAAGAAAAGTTCGCAACGACAAAGTCCTCGTGCCGCGCTGGATCGTGCTCGTCGAAAGCTGGGATGACGTGAAGCCGTTCAGCGAGCTTTGCACCGAGCTCTTGGGCGACGAGTCCTTCGAAGACGCTGCGACGAGCCCGGAGCTCGGCATCTACCGGCTCCAGAATTCGCGCTCGCAGTTCCCGTGGAGCGCCGGTTGATCGCGTTGTCGCGCGACTTCAACCGTCAAACCGCTTCAAGCTTTCGAGGTCGATGATCGTCTCGCTGCTCGCCGCTTCAACTATTCAATGGTCGCCGAAGAGAAAGGCGAGAACGACGAGACGCCGG
>DASPYC010000177.1:0-6467 GCA_035636955.1 Casimicrobiaceae bacterium | reverse complement strand
ACGACGACGCTGTTCAGCGCGCGATACTGAAATCATCACCGTTGCCGAAACCAACGCAACCGGAGCTTTTCGTGCGGACTCTGCAGCTTAGGTTTAGGCCGTTTGATTAACTCGGCGTTGTGAAAAGCAGGTTCCGCGGACGAAAGTGCGTTGTCGTGGGAACGACAAAGTCACCGCTTGTCGCTGTCGCCGAAATGACAGGCGCTTTTAGACCCGCGCCTTCTTCTCGCTGATCTGGATCGCCGTCCAACTCCAATCGGCGCGCTGCTCGATCAAATGGCGGAGCACGATCGTGTAGACGGAGCGCCCGGTCGTCAGAATGACATTGCGACCTTCCGCATATTCAGGCGTCGGGACGATGAGCGTTTTGACCATCAACGGTTTGTCGGGCCGCGAAGGGGGCGGCAGGTAAAGCGCCTCGAAGCGAGCGCCGATCGTCGACACGTCGACGCCGTTGACGACGAAGCCCATGTTATCCTTGGACTCGCGCTTCGTGTATAGCGTAACCGGCACGACGTTGTCGGCAATGATCGAGAGACCGCCTTCGACCTCGTCCGGCGACAGCTTGTTCAGTCGCCGCACGACGCCAAGCAGCCATTCGGAGACATCGGATTGACGCACGGCGACGAGCGCGCCGAGCGAGAGCGCTTGTCCAACACCGCCCGTGGCGCCGATGCGAAGTCCCGCAATGCTGCGATCCTTGACATGCCACATCGGATCGGTGAACGACGAGAGGCTTGCAGCGATGGAGTCGTGCTCGTCGCGCACGGCGCGCTTCATCGGTGCGACATCGGCGACGGTGTAGACCTCGATCTGCTCTTGCTCGATGCGATCGGGGCTCGCGGCTTCTTCCGGTATCGCGTCCTTGGCGGCACTCGAGGCAAGCTCGTGACAAATACGCGTAAGACCGACGCGCACGCGCGCCGTCACGCCGCATGCGCTGCGGGGATCGCGCCGCAAATTGGAATTGAGGTTCGGCGCGATCGACGGCCGGATCTTCTCCAGTATTGCGATGCGCCGCTGGTTAACCGATAGCACACCGCTCCGTTCGGGCGACTCGGCACGCCGAAGCGAGGTAACCGCACGATCGAGTTGATCGCAAACCGGCGTCGTGTCGAGGTAGCGCAGCATCAAGCCCGCATCGTTGCCGAGCGGCCGGACGAGGCCTGTTTTTCCGCCGACATCGACCAGGAAGCCTTCCATCGACCGGGCGACCGCGTCGAGCGACAAGCGGCGGCTCCAACCGCGAATCTGCGCGAACGCCCAATCGAGCTCACCCGGCGTCATGTTGCCGGTATTGAGTTGGTGAATCAGCAGTGCGTAAACGTATTCCTGCTCGACGGTCCACTGCGTGGTGTTCGGGCCATGCCCGAGCACCGTCGGAACGCGATCGATGCCGAGCTCTGCCGCGCGCATATAGACGTGATGGAGCTCGACCCATTTAGCCGGAATCCAGCGCTCGAAGCGGAACACGCGAAGCTTTGCGTCGCTGCCGAAGTAATGGATGAGGCGCGCGAACAGCAGCGGGACGAGCGATTTCCAACGCGGGTTGTTGCTCTGTAAGAGCGCTTCTTCGAGGATCGATTGATAGGCTGTTTCGTAGCCTTGCGAAAGATCGAACGCCGCCTTCCAGATGCGCTTCGAAAGCTGCGTGCCGCCATCGGCATTTTCGACGTATTGCTTGGTGAGTTGGCGGCGATCGGCGCCGAGCGCAGCATCAAGGAAGAGAAGCGCTTGCACACGTGCTGGTTCGAGCGGCCGGCGCGCCTGGCGCAACGAGTCGAATGCGCCCAATACCGCCTGCTGGCGGCCGATGACATCTTGCGAAGGCAGGCTGCGAAGCCATGCCGACACCGCCTTGACCGATGCAAGCGGATCGGCAATTTCCCTGGGCCCCGACGTCAGAAAACCAAACATGCAGATGCGCGCTCTCGATTGATCGAATCAGTGGCTGTGAAGTTCGTCCGTTACAATTCGTCGTGCACTGCCATGTCTAACTTCTTGCGCGCGATCGCTTTTCGGCATTGCGCGCTCACATTTTCTAAGTCGAGGTTCTCGATGTCGCACTCGTCGTCCGTTTCGGCAGCGCCCGCGTTTCGTTGCATCCTTGCCGCTGCAGCGTTATCGCTTGGTTTCACCGCAGGCGGCGCCATAGCGCAAACAGGCGCGCAGGCACCCACCGAACAAGGAGGTAGCAAGTTGAATGCCATGCCGTCGGAGCTCAAGAAAATTGATGTAAAACAAGGTAATGGCAGTGAAGCCGTTGCTGGAAAACCGGTCATCGTTCATTACACCGGGTGGATATATGACGATTCCAAGCCCGACAAGAAGGGTGCCAAATTTGATAGCTCGCGCGACCGGCAGCAACCGTTCGGATTTGCTCTCGGCGCGGGCAAGGTCATTCGCGGTTGGGACGAAGGCGTCGTGGGCATGAAGGTTGGCGGTCAACGAACTCTGATCATTCCGCCTGCAATGGGCTACGGCGAACGCGGCGCAGGCGGTGTGATTCCTCCCAATGCGACGCTGATCTTCGATGTCGAGCTGCTCGAAGTGAAGTAGCTGTTCGGACTAGGCCATCAGGCGATGCTTCCGCGCGGAACCCGCGCCCTTATCCGCCGGCGCCTCGACTACCGCACGCCGGCGTTCCTGGTTGACGCAATTACGCTGACATTCGATCTCGCGGCGGCGCGTACGGACGTGACCGCGCGCTATACGTTTCGGCGCAATCCCGCGGCGCAAGGCGCCGATCGAGTCGCGCCGCTGGTGTTGGATGGCGAGCAACAGAGCGATGTGCACGTCGGCCTCGACGGCCATCCGGTCAGCTCGAGCCGCATCGCGCTGGACGAGAAATCGCTGACGATCGACGCGCCGCCCGATGCGGGCGAGATCACGATTCGTTCGCGCAACACGCCGGCGAGCAACATTTCACTCGAGGGGTTGTACGTTTCGTCGGACGTGTTTTGCACGCAATGCGAGCCGGAGGGCTTTCGGCGCATCACCTATTTCCCTGATCGACCTGACGTGCTGTCGCGCTACACGGTGACACTGCGCGGCGATCGAGAGACCTGTCCGGTGCTCCTGTCCAACGGTGATCGCATCGCAGGCGGCGCGCTTGACGGCGGACGCCATTTCGCGACGTGGCGGGATCCATCGCCGAAGCCCACGTATCTGTTCGCGGTCGTTGCCGGAGATTTAGCGGCGCTCGAAGATGCGTTCACGACGATGTCCGGTCGCCGTGTTGCGTTGCGGATCTATTCGACGCCGCACAACCTGCCGCGTTGCACGCATGCGATGGAATCGCTCAAGCGCGCGATGCGCTGGGACGAGGAGCGCTTCGGGCGCGAGTACGACCTCGACACGTTCATGATCTTCTGCGCCGACGACTTCAATATGGGCGCGATGGAGAACAAGGGCCTCAACATCTTCAACAGTCGCCTGCTGCTCGCCGATCCGCAAGTCGCGACCGACGGCGATTACAACGCGATCGAAGGTGTGATCGGCCACGAATATTTCCACAACTGGACCGGCAACCGCGTGACCTGCCGCGATTGGTTTCAACTCTCGCTCAAGGAAGGACTGACGGTGTTTCGCGATCAGGAATTCTCGAGCGACATGGGATCGCGTGCCGTCGAAAGGATCGCCGCAGTCGAATATCTGCGCCGTGAGCAGTTCGCCGAGGATGCCGGGCCGATGGCGCACCCGGTACGCCCCGACGAGTATCAGGAGATCAACAACTTTTATACGGCGACGGTCTACGAGAAAGGCGCCGAGATCATTCGAATGCAGCATACGTTGCTTGGAGCGGAACGGTTTCGGCGCGGCATGGACCTCTACTTCGAGCGTCACGACGGACACGCCGCTACTTGCGACGACTTCGTGCAAGCGATGCAGGACGCGTCCGCCGTCGATCTGGTGCAGTTTCGCCGCTGGTACTCGCAGGCCGGCACACCCGTTGTCATCGCCCGTGGCCATTACGATGCCGCTACGCGCAGCTTTACGATCGAAGTCGAGCAGAAGACCGCGCCCACGCCGGGTCAGACGGATAAGCAACCGTTCCATATTCCCTTCGCCGTCGGTTTGCTGGACACCCACGGTAACGATCTGCCGCTCACGCTTGCCGGTGAAACAACGCCCGGCCCGACGACGCGCGTCCTGAACGTGAAAGAGACACGTCGATCGTTTCGATTCGTCGATATATCGGCGCCGCCGGTCCCGTCGCTGCTGCGCCGTTTTTCCGCGCCGGTCAGGCTCGTCTACGACTACAGCGACGAAGAGCTCGCGTTTCTCGCCGCGCACGATAGCGATCCGGTCAACCGCTGGGAGGCCGCGCAGCGCTCGTTCATCAACGCGCTTTTGCGGCTGGCAAGCGACTGCCGTGCTGGGCACTCGCTCGCGCTGCCGCCGTCACTCGTGTCGCTGGTGGGCGATTTGTTGGGTGACGATGAGAGCGATCCGGCGTTGATTGCGCTTGCGCTTACGTTGCCCGATCCTGGCTACGTAGCGGCGCTCGAGCCGGCGCTGGACGTCGATGGGACAAGTTCTGCGTACACGTTCCTGCAACGCGAGCTTGCGCGTTCGCAACGGAGGGCATTCGAGGATGTACATGGACGGCGACGGCCCAAGGAGCGTTACGACAAGACGCCGGCGCAGATCGCCGTCCGCAGCGTATCGAATGTTTGTCTCCGCTATCTCGGCGTGCTCGATGATGCCGCCGCCCGCGGTCTCGCTGTCGCGCAGTTCGAGCGCTCGGACAACATGACCGACACAATTGCGGCACTCGCGGCGCTCAAGGACTCGACGTCCGGCGAACGGGACGATCTATTCGAGCGGTTCGAATCGAAGTGGCGCGATGAGCCGCTCGTGCTCGACAAATGGTTCGCACTTCACGCGCGGAGCTTGCGCGCCGATACGCTTGCGCGCGTCAAGGCGTTGCTCGCGCATCCGCGCTTCAGCGTCAAGAATCCCAATCGCGTTCGAGCGCTGGTCGGTGCATTCACCCTCGGTAACTTCGTGCGGTTTCACGCGCGTGACGGTTCCGGTTACGCCTTTGCCGCGGACCAGGTGCTTGCGCTCGACAAGACGAATCCGCAACTCGCTTCGACCGTCGCAGGCGCATTCAATTTGTGGAAGCGTTTCCTTCCGCCGCGCCGCGCGCTGATGGAAGCTGCTCTCGCGCACATCGCACGGGGAACCAAGCTGTCTCCCGATGTGAGCGAAGTCGTCGGGCGTACGCTGGAGGATTAAGGCTGCTCGCGCCTCTACCAGTATGTCTCGAGCGTGATGTGGCCCGGCTCTTTGCGCCGATGCCGCCGCATTCCGCGCGCGTTCAGCATCTTCTGCACGTCCTCGACCATCGCCGGATTGCCGCATAGCATCGCGTGCGCGTTCTCAGGCGTGAGCGAAATGCCGGTGCGAGCCTCGAGTCGCCCATCTTCGATCGCCGCGGGGATACGGCCGGCTAACGCTTCAGGCGTCGGCTCGCGGCTCACCATCGGAACGTAGGCGAATGCGCCCGAGTGCACACGCCCGATGCCCGCGATCTCATCGCGGTACGTGAGCTCCGCGGCGTAGCGAACCGAGTGAACGAGCACGACGCGACTGAATTTTTCCCAAGGTTCTCGCGTACGCAACATCGATAGGAAGGGTCCGATCCCGGTGCCCGTCGAGATGCACCACAACGATTCCGCTTCGGCCACTTCCGAAATGGAAAAAAATCCGTTCGCACGCGGCAGCAACCATACCGGGTCGCCGCTGTCGAGCGCGGCCAGGCGCGGAGACAGCGGCCCGTCGGCGAGCACGATGAAGTAGAACTCGTGCGGCGCGACATGCGGCGGGTT
Source organism: Casimicrobiaceae bacterium (assembly GCA_035636955.1). GTDB lineage: Bacteria > Pseudomonadota > Gammaproteobacteria > Burkholderiales > Casimicrobiaceae > VBCG01. The sequence continues at coordinate 630 of DASPYC010000177.1, read as the reverse complement.
CACGAACGAATACGGCCGGCCGGTCATCGGTTCTTTCGCACCCGGTGGCGCAGGGAGCGCAAGACGCGCGAACTGCCCCGCCGTGAACGTGACCTCGGGTGCGCTCACCTGCAGCGAATACAGGGCGTTCGTCCACTGACGTTTGCCGGCGACGCGTCCTTCGACCCATGCGGCCATGGCTTCCCGAACTCCTGATCGGCTCCGCGAGGTTTCGACCTCGCTTGGTAGAATCGACCATTATGCCTACGCGGAAATCGCTGCCCCTCGCCACCGGTTCCCGCGTTCACGTTCGCCCGCCTCGGCGATCCGACGAAGCAGCCTTTCTGCGCGCCGCGCGTGCAAGCCGCACGCTCCACGGCTACTGGGCCAAAGCGCCATCGACGCGCAGAGAATTCACGGCGTTCGTCAAGCGCTATGGCGGCGGCAGCGACGCGGCCGCACACGTCGGCTTTCTGGTCCTTCGCAATGCAGACGGAGCGCTTTGCGGCGTATTCAATTTCTCCGAAATCGTCCGCAGTGCCTTCAACAGCGCCTATCTGGGCTATTACGCGTTCGCACCCCATGCGGGCGGCGGGCTCATGACCGAGGGATTCGCGCTTGTCCTCGACGTCGCGTTTGATGACCTGGGGC
>DASPYC010000176.1:0-3135 GCA_035636955.1 Casimicrobiaceae bacterium | reverse complement strand
GTCGACGGCGCATGCGTCATCAGCTTGCCTTTGTCGTTCCACCACAGCTCTTCGGTCGTGAGCCAGCCGACGCCCTGAATGAATCCACCCTCGATCTGACCCATGTCGATCGCTGGGTTCAGCGATTTGCCGACGTCATGGAGGATATCGACGCGAAGCAGACGATTCTCACCGGTCAACGTATCGATCGCAACTTCCGTCACCGCAGCGCCATAACAAAAATAGTAAAACGGCATGCCCGTCCACGTCTTGCGATCGTAGCCGATCTTCGGCGTCCGGTAATAGCCGGTCGCGGACAACGACACGCGGGCGAAATACGCAAGCTTGACGAGCTCGTCGAACGTTATCGATTTTCCACCGGCGTGCACCGCGTTGGCGCGAAACGCGATCGTGTCCGGTGCGACGCCGAAATGTTGTGCGGCGAAATCGATCAGCCTACGCTTGATCTTGCGCGCCGCCGCCTGCGCCGCCTTGCCGTTGATGTCGGAGCCCGACGATGCCGCGGTAGGCGACGCATTCGGCACCTTGCTCGTGTCCGACGCCGTGATGCGGATGCGATCGATGTCGACGGCGAGCTCTTCTGCGACGACCTGCGCCACCTTGATGAACAGGCCTTGTCCCATCTCCGTGCCGCCGTGATTGAGCATCAGCGTGCCGTCGGTGTAGACGTGCAGCAGGCAACCCGCCTGATTGAGATGCGTCGCGGTAAATGAAATGCCGAACTTCACCGGCGTCAGCGCGATGCCGCGCTTCACGTATGGACTCTTTGCGTTGAACGTACGGATCTCGCGCCGGCGCTCGCGATAGTCGGCGCTTTGCTCGAGATCCGCCACGATGTCATGGATCACGTTGTCGACGATCGTCTGGTGATAGTGCGTCACGTTGCGCGAGGAAGCGCCGTAGAAATTGAGCTTGCGCACGTCCAGCGGGTCCTTGCCAAGCGCGTACGCGATGTCGTCGATCACCTGCTCGACACCGAGCATCCCCTGCGGTCCACCGAAGCCGCGGAACGCCGTGTTCGATACGGTGTTCGTCTTGCACCGGAACGATCGCACCCCGATGTTGCCGAGGTAATAGCAATTATCGCTGTGGAGCATCGCGCGATCGTTGATGGCCCCGGAAAGATCGACTGAATACCCGCAACGGCTGGCGAGAACGAAGTCGACGCCGAGAATGCACCCGTCGTCATCGAATCCGACCTCGTACTCGGTGACGAAGTCATGGCGCTTGCCGGTGATCCGCATGTCGTCGTCGCGATCGACGCGGAGCTTCACCGGGCGCTTCGTCTCATGCGCAAGCAACGCGGCGATGCACGCGAAGAGTCCCGGCTGGCTTTCCTTGCCGCCGAAAGCGCCACCCATCCGCCGGCATTCGACGATGATATCGTTGGCCGGCACGTCCAGCGCATGCGCAACTTGATGTTGAACTTCGCCGGGGTGCTGCGTGGAGCTATAGACATGCATCGTGCCGTCTTCTTTCGGCACCGCATACGCGACCATCCCTTCGAGATAGAACTGCTCCTGGCCGCCGATGCGGATCTTGCCGGAAAGCCGATGCGGCGCCGCCGCGATCGCCCCGCCAGGATCGCCGCGAACCAGGTGTTCGGTCCGCAACACGAACGACTTTGACTCGACGGCATCTTCGGCAGTCAGCGTCGGCTCGAGATCTTCGTAGTCGACCGTTGCAAGACGCGCAGCGCGACGTGCGTCAGAAACGGTCGTCGCCGCAACGGCGAACATCGATTGACCGTCATACTGGACGAGCGTCGTCGCGAAGATCGGATCATCTGCGATGACGGGACCGTAATCGTTCTTGCCGGGAATATCTTTCGCGGTGATGACCGCAACAACGCCGCGCGCGGCGCGAACTTTTGTCAGGTCGATCGATTTGATCCGCGCGTGCGCACGCTCGGACATCCCGATGGCGGCATGCAGCGTGCCCCGAATTTCGGGAATGTCGTCCGTGTAGAGCGCGCCGCCGCTGACATGCAGATGCGCGCTGTCGTGCGGAAGCGGGCTTCCCACCGAACCTGTGATGCGTTCATTCGGCATCGGCGCTCTCCGCGAGCTCGAAGACGTTCGTCGCGATGCGTGGATTCGTCGTTTCGATGAACAAACGCCATAACAAGTTTTTCGTGATGCTGCGTCGATATCCGGCGCTTGCGCGCATATCGGTGAGCGGCGCGTAGTCGCGGTCGAGCGCGCTCATTGCGCCGCGAACGGTTTCGTCCGTCCACGGCTTGCCGACCAGAGCGCGCTCGCAATGGGGCGCGCGCTTGGGCATTGCGGCGAGGCCGCCATGGGCGATACGTGCGTCCCGCACAACGCCGTCCGAAACGTGGAGGCAATAGCCGGCGCACACCGCCGAAATATCCTGGTCGAAGCGCTTCGAGATCTTGTACGAGCGCACGATCGCGTCGGCATCGCGAAGCGGAATGTTCACGCGCTCGAGAAATTCGCCCGGCTCGAGCGCGGTCTTCTGATAGGCAACGTAGAACTCGTCGAGCGGCAAATCGCGCGTGTGCGCGCCACGTCGAAGGGTGAGCGTGGCGCCAAGCGCCATCAACACCGGCATCGAATCGCCGATCGGCGAACCGTTGGCGATATTGCCGCCCAATGTGCCGGCGTTACGAATCGGCGGCGACGCGAAACGGCGGCATACCTCGTCGAGCTTCGGGTAATGCGCGACAAGCGCCGCGAAAGCATCGGTCAGCGAAACGGCCGCGCCAACATTGAGCGCGTCTTGGGTCGCCTTGATCCGCTGCAACTCCGTGACGTTGCCGACGTAGATCACAGTCGAAAGCTCGCGTTGTTGCTTGGTGACCCAGAGCCCGACGTCGGTACCGCCTGCGAGCACGCGCGCGTCGGGATGCGCTTCGCGGAGCGCCGCGAGATCCGCAAGCGAAGACGGCGCGAAGTACGCTCGATTGCCGTGGGTGAGGAAAAGCGTGTCGCGGCGCTCGATCGAGCGAAGCCGTTCGATCATCTCGCGCTCGCTCGCCGACGGCTGCGCATCGGAGAGCGATGCAAAGGAGCAATTCATCCAATGCTCGTGCTTCGTGCCGGCCGTATCGCCGTACTCGTACATCCGGCATCCGGCGTCGACGATCGGACGATAGCCGGTGCAGCGGCACAG
>DASPYC010000175.1:0-3462 GCA_035636955.1 Casimicrobiaceae bacterium | reverse complement strand
GATTTATTCCCTCGTTCCCCCAATCGGCAGACGCCTCGACGTCGGGCCACGACAGTACGACGGGACCGCGCGGCATCGCCTCGCCGGCGAGCGGTTCGTTGTCGCGGTGCACCACACCGTATTCGTCCTCCCATTCGTGTCCGGGGACGAACTCGCCGGGATAGACGATGACATTTTCGAAATCGTCGTAGAGCGCGAGATCGAGATTGAGGACGAGGACGCAAGCCTGCGCCGCGATGACCGTCCGTTGTAACGGCGTGACTTCGTGGCCGCGAACGCCGAAGATGCCCTTCGAGCTCAGGAACAGGATGACTTTTTGCCGCAGGCGAGCGAGCTCGTCTTCCGAGTAGATCGCTAGAAACGGCTGCGCGTTGACCGCCTCACGCCAGAGCCCATCGGGAATCGCCGCGGTGCGAAGCACGCGCCGCTCGCGCCATTTGCGGATCGCGTCGAACACGGCGCTACTTTTCGTCGGGCGGTGCGGAGAGCGCGAACGGTGCGATCGTATCGTCGAAGAGCTGCGGGCCTTCCGGCTCCGGCAGAGTTTCGACATCCTTCAGTCTGCGCTCGATCGTCGTTGATTTGCCGCGCGCTTCGTCGATCGTGTTCGTCGCCTCCTCGAGCTTCTTGCGCGTGCGCATCAGGATCTCGCCGAACTTTGCGAACTCGCCTTTGATCTGGCCGAGTATCTTCCAGACCTCGCTCGATCTTTGCTCGATCGCGAGCGTTCGGAAACCCATCTGCAGGCTGTTCAATAACGCCGCGAGAATTGTCGGTCCCGTCAGCACGATTCGAAATTCCCGCTGCAGCGCATCGACGAACCCGGGCCGCGACAGCATTTCCGCATAGAGCGCCTCGGTGGGGAGGAACAAGATCGCGAAATCGGTCGTGTAAGGCGGACGAATGTACTTTTCGCGAATCGATTTAGCTTGCGAGCGAAGGAAATCCGCCAGCGCCTTTCGTGCAGCGTCCGCTGCCGCGACATCGGCGTGCTCGAGCGCAACCTGCAGTCTCTCCCAATCCTGCAACGGAAACTTCGCGTCGATGGGAATCCAGCACGGCGCCCCGTCGACGATTTGCCCCGGCGTACGAATCGCGAACTCGACACGCTCCCGGCTTTCCGGATGTGTCTGAACATTCTTCGCGTATTGCCCCGGCGCGAGGAGATCCGACAACAATGCTTCGAGCTGAACTTCTCCCCAGCCGCCGCGCGTCTTGACGTTCGACAGCACGCGCTTCAAGTCGCCAACGCCGACCGCAAGCGCCTGCATCTCGCCCAGCCCCCGGTGTACTTGCTCCAACCGATCGGAAACGATCTTGAACGAAGCGCCGAGGCGGTTCTCGAGCGTCGCCTGCAACTTCTCGTCGACAGTGGCGCGCATCTCATCCAGCTTCTTCGCATTCTCGTTGCGCAAGCCATCGAGCTTCTGTTCGACCGTTTGCGTCAACGCGATGAGACGGTCGCCCAACTCCTTGCGCAGCGCAACGGCGGTCTCGCTTTGCTCGCGACGCGCCGTCGCAAGGTCCCCGCGCATGTCGCGCTCATGTTCCGCTCCAGCTTGCGCGAACGCCTCGAAGCGCGCGCGGAGATCGGTGGCATCGCGAGCCGCGCCATCGCGATCCCGCGCGATCGATCCGAGGCGAAAAAACGTCGCGACAACAAGCATGAGGATCGCAACAAGCGCGATGCCGGCGAGAACAAGCAATGTTTCGGTCATGTGGAAAAAGAGTTTAGCAGCACGGTCGGCGGGGGCGCTGCGCCTCCGAAGCCACGATTTGATCGTATGCTACTGCGACGCACGCGCCAATTGATTTGGTCAAATGAATGTCTTTGTCACGGGAGGAACGGGTTATATCGGTCGCGCGCTGATCACGGCGCTCGTGGCACGCGGGCACGCCGTGACTGCGCTCAATCCGTCGAAGGCAAGCGAATTCGAGCGATCTCGCGTCGATCAACGCGAGCGTCGAAGCGGCGCGTCGCGCCGGCATTGCGCAGCTCGTCTACGTCAGCGTCGCGCAGCCCGCGCCGGTTATGCGCGCCTACGTGGCCGCGCGCACCGTCGGCGAAGCGGCAATCGCCGAAGCGAAGCTCACCGCGACGATCCTGCGTCCGTGGTACGTGGTCGGTCCCGGCCATCGCTGGCCGATCGTGTTGAAGCCGTTGTATTGGATCTCGGAGCGACCGCCCGCTACACGCGACACGGCTCTTAGGCTCGGACTCGTGACGCTCGAACAAATGGTCGCCGCGTTGGTGCGCGCAATGGAGGAACCGCCACCTGCCAGCACGATCCGAATCGTCGACGTTCCGGCGATTCGCGCGGCGCGACCGGATTAGCCCGCGACCGCCCGCGCTTCGTCGGCACCGGCCATCTCGCGCGCGGCACGCTTCCGCGCGTGCTCTTTCAAATGGCGCTTGCGAATGCGAATGGAGCGCGGCGTGACTTCACACAACTCGTCATCGGCAATGAACTCGACGGCGTATTCCAACGTCAACGCGATCGGCGGCGTCAACGTGATCGCTTCGTCCTTGCCCGCCGCACGGATGTTCGTAAGTTGCTTGCCTTTGATCGGATTGACGATCAGGTCGTTGTCGCGGCTGTGAATGCCGATGACCATGCCCTCGTACAGCTTATCGCCCGGCACGACGAACATCCGTCCCCGCTCCTGCAGCTTCCACAACGCATACGCGACTGCTTCGCCGTCTTCCTGCGAAACGAGCACGCCGTTCCGACGTTCTGGGATATCGCCCTTGAGCGGCGCATACCCGTCGAATACGTGGCTGATGAGGCCTGTCCCGCGCGTGAGGTTCATGAATTCGCCGTGGAAGCCGATCAAACCACGCGCCGTGATGCGGTAATCGAGCCGCACACGACCGCGACTATCGGACGCCATGTTCAACAGATCGCCACGGCGCGCGCCGAGCGCTTCCATCACGGCTCCCTGATGTTGCTCGTCGATATCGACCGACAACGCTTCGTACGGCTCGCAGCTGACGCCGTCGATGTCGCGCAATACGACGCGCGGTCGCGAGAACGCGAGCTCGTAGCCTTCGCGCCGCATGTTCTCGATCAAGATCGTCAGATGCAGCTCGCCGCGACCCGATACGAGGAACATGTCGGTGTCCTCGGTTTCGTCGACGCGCAGCGCCATGTTCGTCAGCAATTCCTTCTGCAGGCGATCGCGCAGATTGCGTGACGTTACATATTTGCCTTCGCGACCGGCGAGCGGCGACGTGTTCACCTGGAAATGCATCGCGATCGTGGGCTCGTCGACGAGGATTGGCGGCAGCGCCTCCGCTGTGTCGACGGACGCGAGCGTCGTGCCAATCGACAGCTCTTCAACGCCGGTCACGAGCACGATATCGCCTGCCTCCGCTACCTCAACGGCCGTTCGCTCAAGACCGGCAAACTTGAAGATCTGCCCGATTTTGGCCCGCACTGGAATCGCGTCCTCGGCCAGGAC
>DASPYC010000174.1:0-3711 GCA_035636955.1 Casimicrobiaceae bacterium | reverse complement strand
CGTACGCGAGCCGTACTGCGCGATCGCGAGGCCGGAGGCATCGAGCGTCTTGTCGTAAATTTCGGTGGTCCGCGAAATGCCGTCCACGGTCCAGTAGGGCTCGAAATACGTCGCCGAATACGTGCGGTTGTAGCGGCTGGTGTTCACGCCGATCGACAGCGCGTTGCCCGAGCCGAAGATATTCTGCTGCGACACGGACGCCGACAGCACGACGCCTTCCGAGCTCGAATAGCCGATGCCCGCGAGCAAGTTGCCGGTGGATTTTTCCGTGACGGTGACATCGATATCGACCTGATCGTTCGTTCCGGGCACCGGCGGCGTCTCGATGTTGATGTCCTCGAAAAAGCCGAGCCGCTTGACGCGGATCTTCGAACGGTCGATCCGTGGTCCGTCATACCATGCGCCTTCGAGCTGACGGAACTCGCGCCGGATCACTTCATCGCGCGTTTTTGGATTGCCGGAAATGTTGATCTTCCGCACGTACGCGCGACGCCCCGGGTCGACGAAGAACGTGAACGATGCGGTCGCCTTGTCGCGATCGAGATCCGGTACGGCGTTGACGTTGGCAAACGCATAGCCTTCGGCACCCAGTCGGTCGCTGATGGCCTTTGCCGAGCCTTGCAGCCGTTCGCGCGAGAACACTTCACCCGGCTTGATGCGTACGAGCGCGGCAAGATCGGGCTCGGGCACCACCAAATCGCCGGCGATTTTCACGTCGCCCACCGTAAAGAGCGGGCCTTCGGTGATATTGACCGTGATGAAAATATTCTCGCGATCGGGCGTGATCGAGACTTGCGTCGACTCGATGTTGAACTCGAGATAGCCGCGGTTCTGGTAGTAGCTCCGGAGCGTTTCGAGGTCGGCCGAAAGCTTTTGCTTCGAATACTGGTCGTTCTTCGTGTACCACGTGAGCCAGCCTGGCGTCGTCAACGAGATCTCGTCCAGCAGCTGCTTTTCGGTGAACGCCTTCGCGCCGACGATATTGATCCGGGCGATCTTCGCGGCGTCGCCTTCTTCGATCGTGAAGTTGAGCGCAACACGGTTGCGCTCCTGCGGCGTCACGGTCGTTTGGACTTTCGCGCCGTACAGCCCGCGCGTAATGTACTGCCGCTTCAACTCCTGCTCCGCGCGGTCGAGCGCGGAACGGTCGAAGATTCGCGCTTCGGCGATGCCGATGTCTTTCAGCGCTTTCTTGATCGTGTCGGTGTCAAACTCCTTGTTCCCGACGAACGTCAGCGAGCTGATCGTCGGCCGCTCCTGCACGACGACGACGAGCACATCGCCTTGTGCCTCGAGCCGTACATCGCGAAAGAAGCCCGTCGCGTACAGCGCCTTCACCGCTTGCGCAATTTTCTCGTCGTCGACGCGCTCGCCGACCTTGATCGGCAGGTAGCTGAAGATCGTGCCGGCTTCGGTACGCTGGACACCTTCGACGCGGATATCGCGGACGACGAATGGCTCCGCCGCGTGCGCCACGAACGGATTGGTCGCCGCGATCATGGCCGCAAAGAGCGCCGCGAGCGCACGCTGCGCATTCGGATGCCGCCGACGGACGCGAGAACGAGACCGGCGATCAGAACAAGCGGGAAACGTCATTGAAGAGAGCCAGGGCCATCAACATAGCGAGCACCGCCATGCCGATTCGTTGCCCGACCTCGAATGCACGGTCGGAGACGGGACTGCCTTTTATGATTTCCGCAAAATAATACAGCAAATGCCCGCCATCCAGTAGCGGAACGGGCAGCAGGTTGAGCACGCCGAGACTGATCGAAATAAGCGCGAGATAGCTGACAAATACGAGTATCCCTTGTTGCGCGGACTGTCCTGCAAAATCGGCCATCGTCAGCGGACCGCTGATGTTCTTCACCGATGCGTCGCCCACCAGTATGCGTCCCAGCATCTGCACGGTGAATACCGAGAGCTCCGCGGTTTTGCGCGCGCCCTGGAGAAGCGCATCGATCGGCCCGTAACGGACGGTGACCTGAAGACCTTCGATAACTGCAGGATCGACGCGCAAGCGCACGCCGGCGATCCCGATCTGGCGGCCGCCCTGTTCCACTGCCTCAGCGGTCAGCGGCGCGTCGAATTGCGCGCCCTCGCGCGCGATTCGGAAGACGAGATTGGCGCCGGGCTTTGCATTCGTAATCGTGGCGACGTCCGAGGGAGACCGCACGGCCACTCCATCGATCGCGACGATGCGATCGCCCGCCTTCAATCCGGCACGCTCTGCCGGCTTGTCGGCCAATACTTGATCGATTAACGGTGGTCCGAAGTCGGCCTTGAGGCCGAGTATCCCGAGCGCGCCACCTTCCCAATCGGCGGGCTTGACCGCGGTTAGCGGAAGCGTGTGCGATGACCGCTCGCCCCTTGCTTCGGGCCGCTCAACGGCGATTACGGCCGTTTGATGTCCCTGCGCCTTGATCAGGCGCCAGCGGAGCTCTTGCCAACTTGCGACAGGCTCGCCATCGACGTCGACGACAAGATCGCCGCCGCGCAACCCCGCGGACGCCGCAGCACTCGATGCCGGCGGCGCAGCAAGCAGGGGGCGCTGTCCGGGAACGCCCGCGACATACGTTCCCGTGAAGAGCAACACGGCCAGCAAAAGATTCGCGACAGGTCCTGCGGCGACAATCGCCATCCGCTTCCACACGCTCTGGCGATTGAATGCGCGCGGAAGATCGGCGGGATCGACACTTCCTTCGCGTTCGTCGACCATCTTGACGTAACCGCCGAGCGGCACCGCCGAGAGGGCCCACTCGGTGTGGTCGCGCCCGCGCTTGCGCGCCCAGATGATGCGCCCGAAGCCGACGGAGAAGCGGAGAACTTTGACGCCACACCATCGCGCGACAATGAAATGGCCGAGCTCGTGGAAGATGACGAGCACGCCGAGCGTGACCAGGAACGCGACGATCTTGTAGGCAACATCAATCATAGGAAATGGACCCCCACGCTTGCGGCTTCGCCGCTACGCTCTTCCCTCGGCCCCCAAAGGGGCAGTAATTCGCGCCGAGGGATAGTGACGCGAGCAGCCGGCGAGGGGCCCCGCGCCGCGGGGATCGACGGCCAATGCGAGTCGTCAGACGAGGCCGACTGTCGCCGGAACGATTCTGTTCGTACGTCCAAGGAGGCCGAGGCCCTGCAGCGCTCATGCGGCAAGTGACAGGCTGTGAGCGGCATCGGCGGGAAGCGCGAGCAGTTCGCATGCCATTCGGCGCGCTTCGCCGTCGGCATCCAATGCGTCACCCATCGATCGTATCGCACGGGCCGGCAGCCGCTCGAGCGCCTTCGCGCATGTCGTCGCGATTTCGGGAAAGCGCGCACGGCCGGCGAGAAACGCCCCGACGACGATCTCGTTCGCCGCATTGAGAGTAATCGGGGCGGTGCCGCCCGAGGTCAATGCGTCGTAGGCAAGCGACAAACAGGGAAAGCGCTCGAGATCGGGTGCCTCGAACGACAGCGCTGCCAGAGTAGCAAGGTCAAGGCGCGCGACGCCTACGTCGATCCGGTCGGGCGCAGCCAATGCCTGCGCTATCGGCGTGCGCATGTCAGGGTGGCCGAGTTGAGCAAGCACCGATCCATCAACGTACTCGACAAGCGAATGGATGACGCTTTGCGGATGAATGACGACCTCGATCGCTTCGCGCGGCGCGCCAAAGAGCCAATGCGCTTCGATCACTTCGAGGCCTTTGTTCATCATCGTCGCCGAGTCGA
>DASPYC010000173.1:0-5884 GCA_035636955.1 Casimicrobiaceae bacterium | reverse complement strand
CGCTCGCCGAGCTGGTCGCGCTCGGCCTTGTCAGCTCGGACAGCTTTGCAGGTTTGCGGGCGCTGTTAACGCCGTCGGAAAAACGCAAGCCACTCGGCGGCGGAAAGCGGCGTCGACGCTCGATGTTCGGCATCGAGGAAGCCGGGCGCTGGGCGCTGCTCAAGCGTTCTGCGCCCGAGGGGGCCGCGGCACGCGGCTATCCGACGCACGACGCCGAAACGGTCGAGCATATCGTCCACACGTTGCTCCGCCGTTATGGCGTCGTCTGCTGGCGCGTGTTGCAGCGGGAGGCAGCGTGGCTCCCACCGTGGCGCGAATTGTTGCGGGTGTTGCGCCGGCTTGAAGCGCGCGGCGACATTCGCGGCGGCCGTTTTGTCGCGAACGTCACCGGCGAGCAATTCGCGTTGCCGGAGGCGGTGGGATTGTTGCGTGAGACGCGCCGCGCACCGTCATCCGAAACGTTGGTGTCGGTCTGCGGCGCTGATCCGCTGAACCTTGTAGGGCTTGTCGTTCCTGGACCAAAAGTAGCGGCGCTCGCGAACAACCGGGTGCTCTATCGTGATGGCGTTCCAATCGCAGCGCTAGTCGGCGGCGAAATACAATGGATGGTCGCGCTCGAGGCTCGCGAGGCGAGGGCGGTCGAAGACGCTTTGATCAAGCGCCAGGTCGGATCGCCGCTGCTCGCATACTTGCGCTAACGAATACTCGCGCGGCACGCGGCAGGATTATTTCCGTTCGTCGTCGGATGGCTTCGATCGCATCTTCTGCTCGAACGGCATGAGCAGCGACAAAATGATCAGCGCGATCATCGTAGCGAATATCGCCGTTGTGGCGCGTCCCAATCCGGCGGCGATCGCGATCGCAGCAGTTGCCCACACCGATGCGGCGGTGGTCAACCCTCTGACATGTTCGGGCTCGCCTTGTTTGAGGATCGCGCCCGCGCCGAGAAAGCCGATACCTGCCAAAATCCCCTGCAAAACGCGGCTCGTGTCGGCGATCGCCATCGCCGATTGCTCGGCCGCCACCACAACCAGCGCGACACCCAGCGCGATCAGCATATGCGTGCGCAATCCCGCTGCGCGTCGATGGCGCTCGCGCTCGTAGCCGATCGCCGCGCCCAGCAACACCGCCAACAAGAGCCGAACGACGACCCGGGTGAATTGCGCGGCGTCGCCGAGGTCGGAAAATTCGTCACGCAACGCCGCGAGTATCGATGCCCACACGACCGTCCTCCCAGCGCCGCCTCAATTTTGCGCTTGGGGAGGATTGTAGACTCGAACAACTACTTGGTTGGAGCGCGGTTGCTCCCTGCGGCGCCCGACTCTGACGAAGTCGGGGGGACCGTTGCTTGTATGGTCGCGATCGGGTCGTATAGCCCGTCGACTAGATTCGCGCCGTAATCAGGAACCATTTGTCCTGCGAGCACCAGGAAACTGAGGATGACAAGCACTGCTGCAACCATGCCTGCGAGCCAGGCAAGTCTCAAGTGATCGAAACCGCGGTATCTTTTGATGGTCGCCATGCTGAGTTCCTTTCGCGCATTTGCCTTGCGCACGTCGGATGGCACGATGATGGCGTTATGCATGTCTTGATGCGAAGTGAAAATTCGCTAGATTCCCTCCGCAAAAATCCGACACGAACATCGGCTGCTGTCCTACGGTGCTTATGCGCCGGGCGTGGTGGACTTACGTCGCATCCATCCGACGAGGTCGCCCGATGCGCGCACACCACTCGATCGCTCGACGGCGAGCGAATAATCTTCTTGTTGCAGGTGCCACGTGGGTACTCGCATGCGGAACCGTCGGCGCGCAGCCGGCGGATCGCGCCTTGGCCGCGTTCGACCTCGTGCGGTCAGTCCTACAGCACCCGCGATGCCAAAATTGCCACATCCCGGGCGACGCGCCGTTGCAATACGACGAAGGCGCCTCGCATGCGCAGCATGTAATGCGCGGCCCGACGGGCCACGGCGCGGTTGCAATGGAATGCAACACTTGTCACGGCGATTCCAACCGCCCTGCATCGTATGGCGATCGCGCGCCGCCGGGCGCGCCGAATTGGCACCTGCCGCCGCCCGAGACGAAAATGGTCTTCGTCGGACTGAGCCCTCGTCAGCTTTGCGAGACGATCAAGAACCCGCGGATGACCGGCGGGAAAGACCTCACGGCCATGCACGTCCACATGCGCGACGACAAGCTCGTCGCATGGGGCTGGAATCCCGGCGGCAATCGTGCAGCGGCGCCCGCCACACAGGCGCAAGCAGCGGCCGCGTTCAAGACATGGATGGACGCCGGCTCGCCGTGTCCCGCACAGTAGTCGTGTCTTGATCGGCTTACCTTCGCGCGTCGCGCAAACGTGCGGCGTCGATCCGCACGACGCGGGTCGCCAGATGGACCTCACGCAAGAACGAGAAGAGCCCGCCGATCAGCGCAATCATCGCGGTTACGAACAGCACGCCCGCAAACCACCGAAAATTCCTGGAAAAGAATTCCTCGAGGAACAGCGTGACGATCACAAGGCATACGATCAGGGCCGCGCTCGTGCAGAAGTTGATCGACCAGCTCACCAAATGACGGCGCCGTTCGAGGTTGTCGATCTCTTCGCGAGCGGACTTGCGGTCTTCTTCGCGCAGCGTCGGCCACATTTGTTCGAGCTGGCGCGCGCGATCGATCACGCGTGCCAAGCGGTTCGCCATCACCCCAAGTAGACCTGCAATGCCCGTGAGCAGGAAAACCGGCGCGATCGCGAGCTGGATCGCATGCGAGATGATCGGAATGCCTTGGTCAGGGGTCATGGGGAGCGATTGTCGTTCCGCTATTGTGGCGCGCCTGCGGGAATTGCGGGTAACTTAGCGCTTCTTTTGATGCGCCCGCCCGGCACTTGGGGCAAGCTACCGGCTTTCCCGGAGGTCGTCATGGTTCGGGGTGGATTTGTCGCGGCAGTGCCCAATTGTGAATAGAAGCTTGATCGCCGTGATCACCGTGATCGCATCGCTTTGCGGCGTTCACTCGGTGTTTGCGCAGACCAAGGCAAACGGAGATGCCACACCACCGGCGTTTCGGTTGCCCGATGGGGCGCGTCCGCTCCATTACGAATTGGCGCTGAAGGTCGTTCCGGGTGAAGCGAAGGCGCCGGGCGAGATTGCAATCGATGTCGAGTTATCTCGTCCGCATCCGGTGTTGTGGCTCAACGCCGATTCGTTGACGATCTCGTCGGCGTCGGTGAATGCGCCACAAATACGAGTGGGCATCCTATCGGGTCACGATCAGTTTGTCGGGCTGGCGTTCGAGCCACCGCTTCCAACGGGCAAACATCGGCTCACCCTTGCGTTCGAGGCCGAGCAGAGTCGCAACTCGACGCGCGGGATCTTCGCGCTGGAGGAGGGCGGCGCGTCCTATGCGATGACACAGTTCGAGGCAGTGTCGGCACGGCGGGCGTTTCCGTGCTTCGACGAGCCCGGCTTCAAGGTGCCATGGCGGCTCACTTTGCGCGTGCCGCGCGACTTGGTCGCGTTATCGAACACGCCAATCGAGAGCGAAATGCCGGACGGTGATGGACTCAAGACGGTGCGCTTTGGCGAAACGCGGCCATTGCCTACGTATTTGGTCGCGTTCGCCGTCGGACCGTGGCAGTTCGTCGATCTCGGGCGGTTGGGCCTCAAGTCGACGCCAATGCGCATCGTCGTGCCACGTGGCCGGCTTGCCGACACCGAATTTGCCGCCCGCTCGTATCCGCAGCTCTTCGGCCAGCTCGAAAAGTGGTTCGGAATTCCCTACCCGTACGAGAAGCTCGATCACATTGCGATTCCACTGACCGTCCGGTTCGCGATGGAGAACGTCGGGCTTATCACGTACGGTTCACCGGGTTTACTCGCGAAACCTGGCGCCGCGACGCCGCGGTTTCGTCGTGGCACGGCGAACGTCGGCGCGCACGAAATGGCGCACCAATGGTTCGGGAACCTTGTCACAACGGCGTGGTGGGACGACATTTGGCTGAACGAAGCGTTCGCAACGTGGATCGCCGAGAAGATGGTGAACCAGTGGCGGCCGGATTTCGATCGTGGTGCCGCTCGCATCCAGGAGCGCGCGCAGGCGATCGACGCCGACGCGCTCATTTCGGCACGGCGGATTCGCGAGCCGGTCAACTCGCGCAGCGACATCTTCAACGCGTTCGATTACATCACCTATCAAAAGGGCGCGACCGTCATCGGCATGTTCGAAGGCTGGATCGGCGAAGAAAAGTTCCGGCGCGGTGTCCGTGCGTATCTTGAGTCGCGGCTCGATGGTTCGGCGACCGCCGACGATTTTCTGCAGGCGCTCACGCGGGCGAGCCGAATGCCCGTCACGCCGGCGTTCAACACGTTCTTGAACCAGAACGGCGTGCCGCAGATCGACGTGACGCTGCACTGCGCGCCGACGCGCGCATGGATCGATCTCAGGCAGCATCGGCTTGCGCTGCTCGGTACGAAAGATATCAACGCACAGCAATGGCAAATTCCCGTCTGCGCGCGTTACGGCAGCGGAAACGCGTCTCGGCAGGCATGCGGTCTGATGATGGAAGAGATCAAGACGCTTCCACTGCAGGGCGCGGATGTCCGTCATTCGTGTTCGCCAACTCGGGCGGTCGCGGCTATTACGTTCCCGATTATCGCGGCGAGCTGCTCGCGAAGCTCGCGACGCACCGCAATTCGTTGACGACGGCGGAGTACGCGAGTCTCGTGCACGATCTACGCGCGCTGCTACGCGCCGGGTCCGTGGGTGGCGCGCAGGCGATGGAGTGGATCCGCATGGCGGGCACTGCGCACGATCGTCACGTCGTGCTCGCCGCAATCGAGTTGGGCGAATTCGTGCGCGACACGTTGGTGACGGACGCGGAACGGCCGAGATTCTCCGCGTTTGCGCGCGAAGTGTTCGGGCCGCGGGCGAGGACGCTCGGTTTTGCGCCGACGTCGAACGAAAGGGACGAGGACCAGCTGATGCGCCGGACTGTCCTTAGCTTCGTTGGCCGCGAGGACCCGCGCCTCGCCGCGGAAGCGCGCAAGCTTGCGCTCGCATGGATCAAAAATCGCGGAGCGGTCGATCCCGGAATGGTCGACGTGGTGCTGGTACTCGCGGGACAGACCGGCGACGCAGCGATGTTCGACGCGCTTGTCGCGGAGGCCAAGGCGACATCTGATGGCCTCGATCGCCGCAACATGATAACGGCGCTATTTTCGTTCACTGATCCGATGCTCGCGGAAAAGGGGATGGCGCTTCTGCTCGACCCGAGCTTCGACACGCGCGAATCGTGGACGGCGCTGCGAAATAGCTTTTATGCGAATACGACGCGCCGAGAGACGAATGACTACATCATGGCGAACTTCGACGCGTTGGCGAAAACCGTATCGCGCGAGCAGCCGGCCGGTTGGCCGCATTACGCGTCGGGCTTGTGTTCGGAGAAAGATCGCGCGGACATCGAAGCGTTTTGGAAAGAGCGTGCGAAGAACTTTCCGGGCGCAGAACGAGAATTGGCGCAGGCGATCGAGGCGATTGCATTGTGCACGCGATTGCGATCGGCCCAGGGCAACGCGATCGCGCAATTTTCCGGAACGAAGCCTTAATTTGAATCTAGGGTTCGGTCATCGGCCCACGCTCATTGCAATCTCGCCGCGAGAAATCCCGCGACGCCCGCCCAGAACGTATCCGGACCGCTCAACGTGTTGTGATCTGTACCGGGTACGTCGAGCCATGTCTTGGGACCGGCCCAGGCATCGTAAAGCGACTGCGATCGCGCGCGTGGAATGATCGTGTCGGTCGACGCCACGATGGCTAGCATGGGAATGCGCATCTGCCGCGCATCAGCGTCGACATCGAAGCGGTGCTTTAGCAGCCACGACACCGGCAGCCAC
>DASPYC010000172.1:0-3150 GCA_035636955.1 Casimicrobiaceae bacterium | reverse complement strand
CGCGGGCCGCGTGCGCGCCGATGGGCGCGTTGGCCACGGTTATCGTAACTGAGGACGCGCACAAGCGCCGTCGCACGTGGTATGTCATCGATCCTGATCCTTCACTTGCGCATCATTACGCCGCGCAGGGCTTCGAGTTGTTCGACGGATGCAAAGTGCTGATCGACGCCGAAGCGATGCGGCCGGTCGCTTTGATCGACCTCGATCCGGGCGCCACTGTGTCTGAAGCCGAAGCGCCGGCGCCGTGCGGTTTCAATCCGTACTGGGACCTGTCGCCGACGTAACGCTCATTTCGGGCGAGCGCCGATGCAGCATCGAAGCTCCGAAATCGCCGGCAGCCGCGTGCGAATTGTGTACGCGGTTGAGTTGAACTACGAAGTCGCTGCGTCAACCGACTTCATTTTCAACATCCACGCGGCGTGCACGCCGCAGCAAAGCGTGATGGGCGAATCCTTTATCACGACGCCGACGGTTCCGGTCCGCGTCGAGGAAGATCAGTTGCTCGGCAACCGGCTTGGCCGCCTTCACGCAGAGCCCGGCCCCTTGGTTGTGCGTTACGCTGCGACGGTAGACGTGTCGCATTACATGACCGAGCCGTCGCTCCTGTTCGCAGTGCCACCGGGAGAACTGCCCACGACGGTGTTGCGTTATTTGCGGCCCAGTCGCTATTGCCAATCGGATCGAGTATCGTCGTTGGCATGGCAGCAATTCGGCCAGCTCGCGCCCGGTTATGAACAGGCGCAGGCCGTCTGCCTGTGGGTCCGCGATCGCACGCGTTTTCAGCCGGGAACGTCGGGGGTCAATACGTCGGCCCTCGATACACTCGATTCGTGCGTCGGCGTGTGTCGCGATTTCGCTCATGCAGCGATTTCGTTGTTGCGCGCACTCAACTATCCGGCGCGCATTGTCACGGGCGTCGATTACGGCGCCGATCCCGGCCTCGGGCCGCCCGATTTCCACTGTTATCTCGATGTGTTCCTGGGCGATCGATGGTATCTGTTCGATCCCACCGGTATTTCCCCGTTGACGGGCCTGATCCGCATCGCGACCGGCCGCGATGCGGCCGACGTTTCGTTCGCGACGATGTTCGGCCAAGTGCGCGGAACAATGCCGAAACTTTGCTTCGATGCCGTCGAAGATGTTGCGGACGGCGTCTTGCTGCCGTATCCCACAACCCTCGCGGTTTCCACCGCTTCCCTGCTGTAGGACAAGGCGGGACAGGGGGCTTTCGACCCTCCCGACAGGGGTTTCCGTCCCCAACCGACTGATGATATTCGGAGCGAACGCGACAATTTGCTCCAGGGTATGCATATGGGCAAGAAGCAGAACGTACACGGCGAAGGCAACTACGCGGCCACTCGTAAGTACAACGAGGGTCTGGGCAGGTTCATACGTTCCGGCCGAGTCGGGCAAGCCGCGCGCGACGCCGCACCAACGACTGAGGCCGACGAGCTGCAAATGGCCGCAGCGGAAACCGAAGGCAAGCGCCGCGCAAAGGCGGAGGACCCTGCGCTCAAAGGCAAGATGCCAAAAGCGCCTGTACCCACCACGCCTAACCCTCCGGACGTCAAGCCTTCGACGACGGCGCCCGAGACACCCGTGGCGCCGAAGCCGGGAGAGGATAAGTGACGATCATGCGTGACTACCCGCTGGCAAGACATTTTGCTGTTCCGACAGCACCGCCGGACGACGCCGTGCTTGATGCGGACTACCTTCCGGGTGCGGAGGACTGGGCGGTGGTGGAATCGTTGCGTTCCAGTAGCGACAACGCGAACGAACGCGATCCTGAAGACGAGCGCTTCATCGCGCTGATGTTGGGGGGTGATGCCTTCGATTGAAGGATCGGCTCGTTACCCCGTTAGTTCCGAACGAGGAGGCTTACATGCTGCACTACGCATTGGTGTTCTTCATCGTCGCGATCGTCGCGGCAGTCTTCGGCTTCACCGGAATCGCCGCGGGTGCCGCTGAAATCGCGAAAGTGTTGTTCTTCATCTTCCTGGTGCTCTTTGTCGTGTCGCTGGTGGCCGGGCTCATCCGGCGAACACCTTGACGGCACCCGCTCGATGACCGGCCGGGCGGATGCGCGGCCGGGCGGGAAGGGAAGCGCCCCGCTTGCATCGGGGCGTTTTCTTTAGGAAACTGCGGCGTCATGGACAGCGCTTCGTTCTCCCCTGGTAGTTTCGCCGACGCGGCTCGCCGGCGATGGCGATAGCCGCCGACCCTCCTTTGCCCTGAGTTGCTTGCGCCCCTCGCCAGTGGCGAGCGCTTCAGGCTGCCGCTTCATCCCCGACCCGGACGATCTCCATGCTGCTGATGATCGACAACTACGACAGCTTTACCTACAACCTCGTCCAATACTTAGGAGAGCTCGGCGCCGACGTGCGCGTCGCGCGTAACGACGCGATCACGCTGGATGAGATCGAAACGCTGGCGCCCGCGGGCATCGTCATTTCGCCGGGGCCCTGCACGCCGAATCAGGCGGGGATATCGGTGCCGCTGATCCGCCGATTCGCGGGCGAGATTCCGATTCTCGGCGTGTGTCTGGGTCACCAGGCGATCGGGCAAGCGTTCGGCGGCCGGATCGTCCGCTCGGAACGCGTAATGCACGGCAAGCTCTCGCCGATCACGCACGACAGCAAGGGCGTCTTTGCCGGCCTGCCATCGCCGTTTCGCGCAACGCGCTACCATTCGCTCGCGATCGACCGTGCGACGCTCCCGCCGATGCTGGCGGTGACTGCAACTGCGGACGACGGCGAGATCATGGGCGTACGCCACCGTAAATTCGCGGTCGAAGGGGTGCAGTTCCACCCGGAGGCGATCCTGACCGAGCACGGCCGGCGTTTGCTCGACAACTTTCTGCACGCGAGAGAGCGCGAGCACGTCTTTTGAGAAGGAGACGCGGATGAAAGGGATCCGGCGGGTGGTGCTCGCACTGGCGTTGTCGGGTGCGGTTGCAATGCCCGCGCTCGCGAGTGCGCTGGAGGAATGCGTGCCTGCCGGCGACGGCGCCGCGGTGCTGCGCTGCCTCTCCGAGGAAGATATCAAGGCCAACGTCGACCTGTCCAACGCCGAAGCCGCCGCAGCGAAGCGCACCCGCGAGCTCGAGCAGGCGACAGGCCGCGCGGGCGCCCATGCCGCGCTGGCGAAATC
>DASPYC010000171.1:0-1825 GCA_035636955.1 Casimicrobiaceae bacterium | reverse complement strand
CCGCTGCTTATATTTGCCGTCCGAGCCGACCCAGACGGTGGCTCGCCCAACCTTGCGCCGACGCGATAAGGCAAAGAAAACCATGCGCAGCGGTAATCACCTACGCCGATAAAGCGTTCCCATAACGTTTACCGAAGATTGTGGCGCTTTGGGGGGCTGCTCGCTCCAACGGCGAATTGCCAGTAGACGCGGTCGATGGTCTTCCCATGCGATTCGCGCATTGCACGCTTGAGCGCTTCGCCAAGCGCATGTGAATCGGCGATCTCGTGCGTTGCATGAATGAAGACGACGGCACGATCGATATCAAGCACCAGCGAACGGACCGTCGCCGAAATGTTTCGTGTTCCAAGCCACGTCTCGACCGCACGGTCGAGCTCTTGATCGGAAGTGTCGATCAGCACTCGCCGGTTGATGGCTGCGAGAAAGAGCGCCATCACGCCGAGGATGATCCCCACGATGATGGCGACACTCGCATCGAACGCCGGATGCGGTCCGAAGAAAAAGCCGACGCCTGCGACGAGCAGCGTCAGCATGATGCCCACCAGTGCGACGCCATCCTCGAGAACCACGGCGAGTACCGTCGTGTTGTGGCGATTCTGCTGCAAGCCGCGCCATCCGCCGATTTCACGCAGTGCGATCACGAGCGTCCACGATTCGAGTGCGAGTGCGAATAACAGCAGTCCCAGAACGAGCAGCGTGAAAGGCGAGCTGGACTCGGTTGCGACGAGCGCATGCACACCATGATAGATGTTGATCCCGCAGCCGATGAAGAAGACGCTGACGGCGGAGACGAGCGCCCAGAAGAATTTTTCCTGGCCGCGGCCGAACGGATGTTGATGGTCCGGCCCGCCGCGACCGCGCACCTCCCCGACCTTGAGCAATACTTGATTGCCTACGTCGGCGAGCGAGTGAATCGTTTCGGCGAAAAGCGTCGGCGAGCCGGTAAGGATCCAGCCGATGCCCTTGGATACCGCGATTGCGCTGTTGGTCGCAATCGATAGCGTGACGGACGCGGACACGCAGCGTTACGTGCGAATCTGACCGGTACCGAGCACGATCCACTTGCGGCTCGTGAGCCCTTCGAGCCCGACCGGTCCGCGCGCATGCAGCTTGTTCGTCGAAATGCCGATCTCCGCCCCGAGCCCGTATTCGAAGCCGTCGGCGAAGCGCGTCGACGCGTTCACGAGAACGGAGCTGGAGTCGACCTCGCGCAGGAATCGCATTGCGTTCACATGATCGGCGGTGACGATCGCATCGGTGTGTTGCGAGCCATATTTCGCGATGTGGTCGATTGCGTGATCGATACTGTCGACAACGCGGACGGCGAGGATCGGCGCCAAGTATTCGGCGTACCAGTCGTCTTCGGTCGCCGTCTTCATCGACCGAACGATTGCGCGTGACCGTTCGCAGCCGCGAAGCTCTACGCCTTTGCGCGCATAAACATCGGCTAACGGCGGCAGGACACGCGCTGCGATGTCGGCGTGGACGAGCAGCGTCTCCATCGTGTTGCACGTGCCGAAGCGCTGCGTCTTGGCGTTGTCGGCAATTCGTATTGCATGGTCAAAGTCGGCACGCGCATCGATGTAGACGTGACAGACGCCATCGAGGTGCTTGATTACGGGTACCTTCGCTTCGCGCGAGATCCGCTCGATCAACCCTTTGCCCCCGCGCGGGACGATTACGTCGACGTGCTTTTCGTCGGCGATTAGATGTCCGACGGCCGCACGATCCGAAGTCGCGATAACCTGCACGACGGACTCCGGCAATCCAGCGCTCCGCAAGCCTTCGTGGACGCACGCGGCGATCGCTTGATTGCTGTGGAGCG
>DASPYC010000170.1:0-7268 GCA_035636955.1 Casimicrobiaceae bacterium | reverse complement strand
GCTGCAGCACGCGCGTGATGCGTTCAACAGTGCCAAATCCGCGTTGGTCGCTGCCCAGCAGGAGCTCGCCGCTAATCGCGCGCGCATCGACCGGACGACGATCGAAAATCATCCGGACGTACGTAACGCAGCGGCCAACGTGCGCAATGCCTACCTGACATACGCGCGAACGGTGTTGCCGGCACCGGTGCCGGGATTTGTCGCCAAGCGCGCCGTGCAACTCGGACAACGCGTCAGCCCGGGGACGCCGTTGATGGCGATCATTCCGCTCGACCAGGTGTGGGTCGAGGCGAATTTCAAAGAGCCGCAGCTCGCGGCGATGCGCGTCGGTCAGCCCGTCACGCTGACGGCGGATCTCTATGGCGGCAAGATCGAGTATCACGGGAAAGTGGCGGGATTCGGCGCGGGCACGGGATCCGCGTTTGCGCTGCTGCCGGCGCAAAACGCCACCGGAAATTGGATCAAGATCGTTCAGCGCGTTCCGGTCAGGATTGCGCTCGATCCACAAGAGCTCGCGACGCACCCGTTGCAAATCGGCCTTTCGATGGACGTCGAAGTCGATACGCACGACCGCGGCGGTGACCGGTTGCCGCAGCTCGCGCGCGATGCGCCGGCGTATTCCACCGACGTTTTCGGCGAACAGAAGATATCCGAGGAGCGCGTCAAGGCCGTCATCGCCGCGAACGAAGCGGGCCGCACGAATGTCGCCGACCAGGACAATGCTCCCGGCGCGCTTCCGGCGCGGCTCGCGCGATCGGAGCAACAGAAGGCGGGGCTTGCCGCTCGCGGGCACCCGCTCTAATTTTAACGTCGCGGCATCGCGCGAATGGCGTCGTCCAACTCCGCAGATCGAACCGCACCGCAGCCGCCGGCTGGCGCTGCGGTCGGCCCGCTAACGGGCGGCGCACTCGTATTCGGCTCCGTCGCGCTGTCGCTGGCGACGTTCATGAACGTGCTCGACCTGTCGATCGCCAACGTTTCGATTCCGGCGATCTCGGGCGATCTCGGCGTGTCGCCCGATCAAGGGACGTGGGTCATTACGTCGTTTGGCGTCGCGAACGCGATTTCGCTGCCGTTGACCGGCTGGCTCACTCGGCGCTACGGACAAGTGCGGTTGTTCATGGCGTCCGTGCTGCTGTTCGTCATCGTGTCGTTTCTGTGCGGGCTCGCGCCGTCGATCGAGATGCTGATCCTGTTTCGCGTCATCCAGGGTGCGGTGGCGGGCCCGATGATCCCGCTGTCGCAATCGCTGCTCTTGTCGAGCTATCCGAAAGAGAAGGCAGGCATGGCGCTCGCGCTGTGGGCGGTGACAACGCTCGTCGCGCCGGTCGTCGGGCCGCTGCTCGGCGGCTGGATCACCGACAACATTTCGTGGCCGTGGATTTTCTACATCAACGTGCCGGTCGGTCTGGGCGCGGCCGCAGTCACGTGGTTCATCTACCAGAAGCGCGAAACGCCGACCGTGAAGTTGCCGATCGACGGCGTCGGCCTCGGCTTGTTGGTCTTGTGGGTGGGCGCGCTGCAGATCACGCTCGACAAGGGGAAGGACCTCGATTGGTTCCATTCCGGCCGCATCGTCGCGCTCGTGGTCGTCGCCGTTGTTGCGTTCACGCTCTTCCTCATTTGGGAGATGACCGAAGAACATCCGGTGGTCGATCTCAAGCTCTTCGCGCGCCGCAATTTCTGGACGAGTACATTGGCGATGGCGCTCGCCTACGGCGCCTTCTTCGGCAACGTCGTCCTGCTGCCGCTGTGGCTGCAGCAGTTCATGGGCTACACGGCGACGAAGGCTGGGTGGGTTCTGGCGCCGGTCGGCGTCCTCGCGATTCTATTGACGCCGCTCGTGGGGAAAAATCTGCAAAAGGTCGATCCCCGCGTCTTCGCAACCGGCTCGTTCGCGATCTTCGCGCTGGTCTTATTCATGCGGGCGCAGTTCAACACCAACGCGGATTTGAAGACGTTGCTGATCCCGACGATCATCCAGGGTGCGGCGGTGGCGGTTTTCTTCGTCCCTCTCGTTACGTTGAGCATGTCAGGACTGGAGGCGGAGCGAATACCCGGGGCATCCGGGCTCTTCAACTTTGCGCGGATCACCGCCGGCTCGTTCGGCACGTCGATCGCGACTACGTGGTGGGACCGCCGCGCAAGCCTGCATCACGCGCAACTCGTCGAGCGGCTTACGCCCTACGATCCATCGACCGCGCAGGCGCTCGCGAATATGCAGGCGAACGGTTTGACGCCGGAACAGAGCCGCGAGGCGTTAAACCGGATCGTTGATCAGCAGGCCTTCATGCTGTCGGCGAACGACATCTTTTACGTCTCCGCCGTGCTGTTCGTCTTGCTGATCGCCGTCGTGTGGCTTGCGCGCCCGGTGAAGGGTGGCGGACCCGTATCAGTCGCCGCCGATTGAAAGACTGCGCATTGACTACACGTGCGCAGCGCCCATCATCGCAGGAGCGCCGAGAAAACACGTCGACAGCGCCGCGAATACCGCGCCGATGACGATCGCGCACAACACGACGACGACGGTGTACGCCAGCGATTTCTCCGGCGGGTTACGCATCAGCACCGGCAGTCCGAGGTAGAGCAAATAAAGCCCGTAGAGCGCGGCGATCAAACCGAGGACAGCGAGCGCCGGAACCAGGTTCAGCACGGCCGCCACCCATGCCGGCGTGTAACTGTAGACGGTCACCTTGAGTGCGCGTAACGAATCGCGCTGACCGCCGAAGGTCGGTGCGAGCGTGTCGACGAGCCACGCGACGGCATAGACAACGACAAACGTGAGCAAGTAGGCGATGATCGCGTGGACGAGTCCTGCCGCGATGCCGACACGAAAAAACCCACCGATTCCGATCAACGACAGCCCGATGAACGAAGCGATCGCGCCGATCGCGGCAAGCGGTGCAACGTAGCCCTTGTAGATATCGGCGGCGGTCGTCGCTTCATGCTCGATCACCGGCCATTCGGTGGTCGGCGTCAACAGGATTGCCTTGACACGCTCGATCAGACGCGAGAGGGCTTCAGACGACGGCGGCGTAGCGCCGGGGCTTCGCGGCGTCGAAGCATCGGGCGTCGCCTGGGCAGATGCGTTGGGATCCGTCGATAGATTCGCACCGCAGTTGCCGCAGAATGTCGCGCCGTCGGCAATCGTCGTACCGCACTTCGGGCAGTTCATGTCGTGCGCTCCTTCGGTAGGGATTGTTGTTTTTGCGAGCACATTTTGCGCCGAAAGCGACGGGCGCATCAAAGGACGTGCAGCCTCCCGGGGCCGGCGTAGCGCGCTTCGCTTCCCAACGCTTCTTCGATCCGGACAAGCTCGTTCCACTTCGCCATGCGTTCGCTGCGGGCGAACGAGCCGACCTTGACCTGCCCGGCATTCCATCCGACAGCCAGATGGGCGATCGACACGTCTTCGCTTTCGCCGGAGCGCGCCGACACGATTGTCGCCAATGACGCTCGCTGCGCTGCTTCGAGCGCTCCGTGTGCTTCGGTCACCGTGCCCGCCTGATTGGGTTTGATCAGCGCCGCGTTGCACAGATGCTCGGTAGCCGCGTCGGCAACGCGGTCCGCATCGGTGGTCAGGAGATCATCGCCGACGATTTGTAAGCGCGAACCGGCCGCTGCGGTGAATCGCTTCCATCCCGTCACGTCGTCTTCGGCAAATGGATCTTCAATCGAGGCGATCGGGAAACGATCAAGCCAATGCAAGATCATCTCGGCCATTCCGTCGCGATCGAGATCGCGGCCGTCGAGGGCAAGGCGATATCGTCCATCGAAGTAGAACTCCGACGCCGCGATATCGAGCGACAGGGCGGCGTCGGCGCCCGGCCGCAATCCCGCGTGCTCGATCGCGCGCACCACCATCGACAGCGCTTCTTCGTTGGAGTCGAACAGCGGCCAATAACCCCCCTCGTCGGCGACGCCGGCGAGCTTGCCCGCGGTCTGCATCAGCGCACCCGCGGCGCGGTAGATGTCCGCGACCATGGCGAGCGCGTCGGCAAACGATGCCGCGCCGATCGGCATCACCATCAGGTCTTGGATGTCGATTCGCCGTCCGGCATGGGCGCCGCCGCCGAAAACTTGAATCTCCGGCAGCGGCAGCATCACAGGGCGATCGCCGGCGACGTATTTCCATAACGGCACGGCCTGCGCCGCGGCTGCGGCTTGCGCCACGGCAAGCGACACCGCAACGATGGCGTTGCCGCCGAAGTTCGATTTGTCCGCCGTGCCGTCACCGTCGATCATTCGGCGATCGATGTTTTTCTGGTCGATCGCGTCGGAGCCGCGCAACAGCGCAGCAATCGGACCGTTGACGTTGGCGATCGCGCGCGTGACGTCGTAACCGCCGAAACGCGTGCCGCCGTCGCGCAGCTCGACGGCCTCGCGCGATCCACGAGAAGCGCCGGAAGGCGCAATCGCACGGCCGATCGCCCCGCTTTCCACCTCGACCTCGGCCTCCACCGTCGGCCTTCCGCGTGAATCGAATACGCGCCGCGCGTGGATGCGGGCGATCGACGTTGTGCTCATCGCGATCGGCTCATCCATCGCACCGCGATCGCCGAAGGTTCTTCGACCGGCGCGATCAGCAGCGCACGGGCGAACGTTCGCACTTCGTCTTTTGCAGCATCGCTCTCCAGGTATTCGACCGGCGACTTTCCATCGATGCGCGCCAACATCAAACCGGGCAGCAAGGCCGCCGTTCGCGCGGCGAGCGCCGCGGCGGGCTCCCATGTCACATGCGCCTCGTAGGCGTTCTGCAGCGCGAAGAACGCCTCGACGTAGCGTTCTCGCCATTGCGGCTGCCAGGCGCCTTTGAGCAGCAAATGATTTTGGACGAATGCGACGTCAAAGGCGGGATCGCCGAACGTGGCGCATTCGGCATCCAGCATCACCGGCCCCCGCGGCCCGAGCAGAATGTTCTTCGGGCTGAAATCGCCGTGGACGAGCGCCCGCTTATGCGCGCGCGTCGTATCGACGAGCGCCGCAAACCGGGCGAAAAGATCGCGATGCGCGCGGCCGGCGGCGACGAGATAAGGCTCCAGACGGATCGCATCGAAAATGGCGTCGTTGGCAAAACGCCTGGCAATCGCCGGATCGCTCGCGGTTGCCGCATGGATCCGTCCCAACAGATCGCCGACTGCGGCCGCCACCCCGATGTCGATCTCGCCGTCACGCAAACGCTCTTTCCAGTTGGGATAGACGCTCGCCGGCAGATAGGACATCGCGAAGGCCCCGCCGGCCACGTCCTCTGCAAGGATCTGCGGGACTCCGCTCGCCACGATAGCGCCCGCAGCCTTCAGCCATTCGACCTCGTTCCGATTGCGCTCGGGCGGCACGCGCCAGTTGGCGGCCACTTTCAATTTCGGCAGTGCGCGTTTGACGCAGAGCGTCGCAT
Source organism: Casimicrobiaceae bacterium (assembly GCA_035636955.1). Classification (GTDB taxonomy): domain Bacteria; phylum Pseudomonadota; class Gammaproteobacteria; order Burkholderiales; family Casimicrobiaceae; genus VBCG01. The sequence continues at coordinate 1,873 of DASPYC010000170.1, read as the reverse complement.
CGGCCAATTCGACGCGATAGATGTCCGACGACACGCCGCCGGCGAGCGGCGTCGCGATCAATGTTGTGTGAGCGCCCACTATCTTCATTCGCCGCAATGACTCTACCAGCCACTCCGGCGCCTCGCCCACCGAATGTCGCGCGACGGAGCGCCGCTCCGCCATGCATCACCCTTTGCCGCGCCGGTATGCTAATTGCATAAGACCGAATCCCAGCCCGTGGCGCGAAATCGTCGCGGATTTGCTAGGGGCCGGCGCGGAGCCGGCTGGGCTGACCCAAGGAGGGCCTTCGACATGATTCGCTACGGGTTCAATGTCCGCACACGCACCGGCCAGCGCGTCGATAACATCATGATCATGGCACCGTCGCAGGGCGACGCCGAACGACGCCTGATGCAAATGTACGTCCAATGCGAAATCATCGAATGCCGGCTGCAATCGGTCCCGCGCCGCTTCGAGACGCTCGACATCGAAGGCGTGATCGGCATGATCGCGGCGGCGGGCCCGCCGTCAATTCAGGAACCCAGCGCTCACTAACTCTTCGCAGAACGCCGCGTAATCTTCAGCGCCGCGACTCGCGGGCGCGTGGCGAAAGATATCCAAGCCGACCGCCGGGCTCTCGGCCAGCCGCACCGCTTCGCGGATGCGCGTCACGCAGATTTCCTCAGGCCTGATCAATTCTTTCATGCGGTCCGCTATCGCGCCGCTCATTCGCCGTCGACGATCGTAACGCGTCAATAGATAACGCCGCGCCACGCGCTGCTTGAACACGGGCTCGAGCGCATTGAGCGCGCGCTCGACCTGTCCCGCGCTCTTCAACGACAGGTAGTCGGCCGATACGGGAATCACGACCAAATCCGCCGCGAACACCGCGTTCAACGACAGCACGTTGAGCAGCGGATTGCAGTCGATGACGATCGGCCCCGGCAGCGCGTCGGGCGTGCGCAACGCGTGGCGAAGCCGCGTCACGATGTTGATACCCTTCCCGAGGATCGCGTCGAGCTTCGAGAGCTCCATATGCGACGGTACCAGCACGACGCCGCTTTTCGTGATGCACGCAATGTCCGTCAGCGGACGCTGCTGGACGAAAAAGCTGTAAACGCTGTCATCGACGTGCTTTGCCGGCGCGCCGAAAATGTGCGACAAATGGCCCTGCGGATCGAGATCGATGCCGGTGGGACGGTTGCCGCGTTGCGCGATTGCGGCGAGTAGATTGAGGGCCGTGGTGGTCTTGCCGACGCCGCCCTTCTGATTGAACACCGCAATGATCGTCATCGGGTGCGATTCTACAGGGAGAATATTTGCGGCTCGTGCGCGGTCCGTTGCTCGATCGCGCGATTGGCGGTGCGGTGTGCCGCGCAATCCGCTAATGCTTTGTCATTTGGCTTCGCCTTCGCCAAAGATAGCGTTGTATCCTTGATCTTCGGGTTTCTTTAAAATCGGATTGGCCTATCCAGCGTGCACGTCGCTAGAGAACAACACGCCGAGCGTGCAGCGAGACAGAAAGCGTTCAATGAACACGGAAGAGCTTCGAGCCATTCAGGCGCCCATAAAGGAGCGCTACAAAACGGATCCCGACGCGGCGCTGATCACGCTAAAGGCACAGGGCCGTCTGGGGGACGGCATCACGTGCAACGTTCAAACCGGCAAGGCGCTTGTCGCGGCAGGGCTGCATCCGGCGACCGGCGGCAACGGATTGAGTGCATGCTCGGGCGACATGCTCCTGGAGGCGCTCGTTGCCTGCGCCGGTGTGACCCTCAACGCTGTCGCGACGGCGATCGGCGTCGTTGTCCGAAGCGGCGCGATTCGAGCCGAAGGCGATCTCGATTTTCGCGGCACTTTGGGTGTCGCCAAGGATGCGCCGGTTGGATTTCA
>DASPYC010000169.1:0-2521 GCA_035636955.1 Casimicrobiaceae bacterium | reverse complement strand
CGCTTTGACATGCACGAATAATTGTCCCAGGCGAGGTGCGATCCGGATCGATGTTTCCGGGCCCATCTCATCTTGCAGGCGCTTCTCCAGATCTCGCATCGACGGCCCCGTCGGCGTTGGCCCGCCGACCAGCGGCCGCTGAGCTTCCGGAATGATTCGAACGCCATATTCGCGTCCCAGTCGGCCCAACGTCTCCCGCCGCTGCGGTTCGTCCGCGCCCTCGAGCGCGGCGCGCAACGCTTTCAGCTGAACGATCTTGGTATCGCTGAATTGTTTCGCGATGAGCGCCGCGCGATCGCGATTGAATACGACCGCGGTCGTCAGTGCGGCAAGTCCTACGACGACGATCAGCAGGAGAACGAGCCGCCCGAACAGCGAGCGCGGCCACAACGTCACGGGCTATCGCCTTCCGCGTTACTCGCACCCGCCGCCATTGCCGTACGTTCGGCGTCGGCGTCGCTTTCATCGGGAACGTACACGTAGCCGAAGCCCCACACCGTCTGGATGTAGCGGGGATTGGCCGCGTCCGGCTCGACCAGCTTGCGCAACCGCGACACCTGTACGTCGATCGCGCGATCGAACACTTCGTGATCGCGGCCTCGCGCGAGCAACATCAGCTTTTCGCGCGCGAGCGGCTGCCGCGGATGCTGGACGAACACCTTGATCAGCGCAAACTCGCCGGTGGTGAGCGACATCGTCTGGCCATTGCGCTCGAGCGTGCGTGCGGCGAGATCGAGCAGATGGGCGCCGAATCGCAGACGGCCGTCCTCGGTTGGTGCACCCATCGCGGCGCGCTCGCCATGGCGGCGAAGCACCGCGTGAATCCGTGCAACAAGCTCGCGTGGATTGAAAGGCTTCGGCAGATAGTCGTCGGCGCCCATTTCCAAGCCGACGATTCGATCGACGTCCTCGCCTTTGGCCGTCAACATGATGATCGGCACCATCTCGCCCGCGCCGCGCAGTCGGCGGCACACGGTCAATCCGTCTTCGCCGGGCAGCATCAAGTCGAGCACGACCAGGTGCGGCGGATCGCGCTGCAATTTCTTGTCGAGCTGACTCGAATCGGCGAGCGCCGATACTTGGAATCCCTGCTCGGTCAGGTAACGCGTCAGCAGGTCGCGCAGCCGCACGTCGTCATCGACGACGAGAATTTTGGGCGTGGACGGTTTGGCGATCATGGTCGGCGGCGTTGCTGCTGCTGTTAGCTTAGAGCGCGGTGCTCGCAATACAACGCTCGCTCGTTGTAACGGATTGTAACGCTCGCCGACGCACGCAATGTCCGGTTGCAATGGCATTGCTCGATCGTTGAACCGACCGACACAATGCGGCCCTAACGGTACGAGTCTGCCGCATTCGCCTCGCGATGTCGGGCCGACGGAAACTTTCGATTCACTTTAGGAAAGGCCTTGCATCATGAACAACGCTTTAACCAAACGCCTTGCAGTGTTGACGGCTGCCGCATTCATCTCGCTGTCTGGCGCTGCAGCGTTTGCGCAGCCGGGACCGCCTGGTCATCATGGCAGCGACGCTTCATTCGGGATTGCGGCGCTCAAGGGAAAGCTCAATCTCAATACGTCGCAGCAAACGATGTGGGATAACGCGGTCGCGCAAACGAAGGCGGCGCGCGACACGGGCCGCGCCAACATGGAAAAGATCAAAGACGCTATGAATGTCGAGCTCGCCAAGACAGAACCCGACCTCGCTGCCGTCGCAGCCACTGCCGACGACGTACAAGCGTCGAACAGCGCATTGCGTAAGCAAGTCCGCAATACGTGGCTCGCCGTGTACGCGACGTTTACGCCGGATCAGAAGGCGATCGTGCGCGATGGCTTGAAACAGCGGATGGCGCGGATGGAAAGCTTCCGTCAAAAGATGCTGGAGCGCCACGGCGGGTAAGGACGGCGTCGCGTATTGCCGTTTCCAAGGGGAGCGCGGCGCGAAAGGCGACGCTCTTGTTTTTTCGCGCTTCATTTCGGCGTCAGTGCAGGCGATCCGGCCGCTGGGCCCGTCTGTCGGAGCGAAAGGTCAGCCTTGCGATATGACATCGGATGAATTAGCGCTATAACGCCGTAAAAACAATCTCTTATGTAATTGATTTCAGATGTCAGTCGCATTAAACACACCAATTGCGCGCCGCTCGTCGACATTAGAGAAAAACGGGTTGTAAGCTCGATATTTAACCTGAATAATTCCGACTGGTGTCATTGAAGGGGCGGCGATTTCGACCCACGGGCCGAGCGCCGTCCAACTCGATGCCGAGGAGCCCTGCGGAGCTCCTGCGGAGGGGTTAGCGAGGGGAGCGATGGGGGCCGCACGCGAACATGCAAACGATGTTGGATCGGGCGCAATAGCGCGCCCGCGCCGCGTCCATTCGACGCGCGCCGGTATTTCGCATACGACCTCGGATTTCTAGCTAGCGCAGACACTGATGATCAACGGTCCCGCGGCTGGAATTTTCCGGCGCCGCACACCCCCCCGCGGCCACGCGCGGGACCACCCTTTCCTCCTCCCGCCGCCGCGG
>DASPYC010000168.1:0-4350 GCA_035636955.1 Casimicrobiaceae bacterium | reverse complement strand
GTCGTCGGTGCCGATGATGATGCGGTCGGGTCGCATGAAATCGTCGACAGCCGCACCCTCTTTCAGAAATTCGGGGTTCGAGACCACGGTAAACGGAACAGCAACATTGCGTGCGCGAAGCTCGTTGGCTATGGTGGTGCGGACTTGATCCGCGGTTCCGACGGGCACCGTCGATTTGTTGACGACGATTGTCGCGCTCGTCATCCGGCTGCCGATGTTGCGCGCCGCCTGCAAGACATAACGCATGTCCGCACTGCCGTCCCCGTCGGGTGGTGTGCCGACGGCGATGAATTGCAACGTGCCGTGCGCGACGGCAGCGTCGGCGTCGGTCGTGAAGCGCAATCGTCGTGCGGCGACGTTGCGCTCGATCATCGGCTTGAGACCCGGCTCGTGGATCGGCACGCCGCCTGATTCGAGCACCTCGATCTTGCGCTTGTCGACGTCAAGGCACATCACGTCGTGGCCGACTTCCGCGAGGCAGGTGCCGGTCACGAGACCAACATAGCCAGTGCCGATCATCGTGATCTTCATCGAGAAGCTCCAAGCGAACGATTGATCGCGCCGAGTGCGGCAACCGGATCGGCCGCGCGCGTGATCGGTCTTCCGATGACAAGATAATCAGCGCCGTTCGCGACCGCGATCTCCGGTGTCGCGATCCGCGACTGGTCGTCGGCATCGACGCCCGCAGGACGAATCCCCGGTGTTACGAGCGTAAATGCATGTCCAAAAGCACTCCGCATCGCGCGTGCTTCCACCGCCGAGCACACCACGCCGTCGAGGCCGCAGTCATGGGCGAGGTGTGCGAGACGTAACGCCTGTTCGGATGCGCCATCGATGAGTCCTATGTCCCGCAGATCGGTGTCATCGAGGCTCGTGAGCACAGTCACGGCAATGAGTTGCGGCGGCAGTCTGTTGCTCTGGAGCGCGGCGGCCCGGACTGCCGCCTGCGCCGCGGTCAGCATCGTGCGGCCGCCCGAAGCATGTACATTGAGCATCCATACACCGAGACGGGTTGCGGCGTCGCATGCGCGCGCGACGGTATTGGGGATGTCGTGAAATTTGAGATCGAGGAAAACGTTGAAGCCGCGTGCGACGATTTCGCGTACGGGTTCCGGGCCGGCGACCGAGAATAACTCGTGGCCGACCTTGACGGCACACGCCCGAGGATCCAATTGCTCGACCAGGGAGAGTGCGGCAGGCGCGCTGTCGAAGTCGAGCGCGACGATTATCCGCGGTTCATTGCTGATCGCCACCACTTCTCCTCGAATCGCCATTCGCGCCGATGCGCAGCGTGGCTCATGTGTAGCCGTCCGGCGTCTCGGTACGGCGCGGCGTGTAGGTCTCCCATTTCTGGCAGCCGGGGCAGCGCCAGTAGTATTGCTTGGCGCGAAACCCGCATTGCTCGCAACGATACAAACCAAGCCGTTTGATATGTTGGCCGACCAGGCCCTTCACGAGCTCGAGATCGTGTCGCCGCTCCGCCGGGGCCGAGAGCAATTGCGCCTCCAGCAGACGGTCGAGCCCGATCAGCGTGGGATTTCGCGCCAGCTCGTCCTTGATCAGCGCAGCCGCCGCATCGGGACTTTCGCTCTCGAGCACCAACGAAAAAAGCGCATTCAGGATATCGAGCGATGGATATTGCGATTGATAGTTGCGCAATAAGCGCACGCCTGTTGGCGCATCGCCGAGCTTGCGGTAGGCGTCCGCAAAGCGCTCGGATACGAGTGCGAGAAAAGCGGGATTCTGCGATTCGATCCGCTGCCATGCCGTGACCGCGGACTTGAGATCGCCGGTTTGCGCATGGAGATCGCCCTGCAGCACGTTGGCGCGGGCGCACGCGCGATGCTCCGCCAGGGCGGTATTGATTTCTTGTTGCGCGGCCGCTGCGTCGTTGCGCAGCAGCGCCGTTTGCGCGAGCTCACAGTGATACTGCGCGATTTCCTTGTAGTACGGCTGTTTCGCTAACGTCTCCATCCTGCGCGTCGCTGCAACCGCCTTGGGCCAATCCTTCTCTGTCTCGTAAATCGAGATGAGGTGGGAAAGCGAAGGATGCTCGTACGTCGTGCCGTTCAATCGGTTGAACAGCTCCTCGGCGCGATCAAGAAGTCCGGCGCGATGGAAATCCTGCGCAAGTTCGTAAGTTGCCGTCGTGCGCTTGTCGGACGGCAGGTCGTGACGATCGAGCAAGTTCTGATGCATGCGGATCGCCCGATCAATCTCGCCTTGCCGGCGAAACAACGAACCCAGCGCGAAGTGCAAATCGATCGTTTGCGGATCGACTTTAACGACTTCAATGAACGATTCGATCGCTTTGTCGGGCTGCTCGTTCAAGAGAAAATTGAGACCGCGAAAATACGACAGCGGCAGAGCGCGAGACTCGCGCAACAGATGCTTGATATCGATGCGCGCGGCAATCCAGCCCAGCGCAAAAAACACCGCGATAATCGGCAGAAGCCACCACAGCTCGAAATCCATGCAGGGGCTAGCCTACCGCCGGGCCGCCCCAAGGGAGGCTTGCTCCCCCTCCGGGGGGTGGCGCGGGGAATTCGCGGAGCACCGCTCCGCGCCCGCGACACGGGCCGGCTGAGCCAAGCCGGCCCTCCGCGAACACCGTGAGCGCGGGGGTCGTCATACTAGCCGTCGTCGCGGAGACCGCGCTCGAAGCCCGGACCCGACGCAGGTGAGGTCCCTGGCACTGCGCCATGTGGTGCGGGTGCTTCGGGCGTTCTCCGCTGCTCGCGCCGCAACCGGTTCAGCTGTCGCTTGAGCCGGGCGACCTTGATGGCGCCGGCCAGCAACCCTGCAGCGACCCCGCAAGCAAAGATGATCAGGACGACAAATATCAGCGGGGCCTTGAAACTGCTTGCGAAGAACCGGAGCTCGACGTCCACCGCGTTTTGAATCGACAGCAGCAGCAGCACCAAAAACACGGTGATGCCGACGATCCAACGGATGATTTGCATCAATGGCACCCTGATGGGCGTTCAGCGTCTCGTATGCCGGTGCAATGGGCATTCTGCCCGCACAGCTTCTTGAAGTTGCTACCTTGAATCGTCGGGCTTTGCCCGCGATTCAAGGGAAAAAATAATAACCGGACAAAAGTAGGTTTTTACTTTTGTCCGACCTCTTTACTTTGCGTCGTCTCCCTCAAAATCGACGCGCTCGCGCAACTCTTTCCCGGCCTTGAAGTGCGGGACGTGCTTCTGCGGCACCTGCACCTTTTCCCCCGACTTGGGATTGCGCCCTGTCCGCGGTGGCCGGTAGTTCAAGCCAAAGCTGCCGAATCCGCGGATCTCGATGCGCTCGCCCTTCGCGAGGCTTTCGGCCATCGCGTCGAGAATCATCTTGACCGCAAGTTCGGCGTCCTTAGCGACCAGTTGCGGAAACTGCGCCGCGAGGCGGTCGATCAGCTCCGATTTGGTCATCGCTTTTCGCCCCGCTGGTTAGCCGTTGTTTTTCGTGTCGAGCTTCGCCTTCAACAGCGCGCCGAGATTTGTCGTTCCCGTATTGGCGCCTGACGTGTCTGCGGCCACTCGCTGCACCGCCTCGCTTTCGTCGGCGTTTTCCTTCGCCTTGATCGAGAGGTTGATGCTGCGGTTCTTGCGATCGACGTTGATGATCATCGCTGACACGGCGTCGCCTTCCTTCATCCGCGTGCGCAGGTCCTCGACGCGATCCCGCGAAATTTCCGACGCCCGCAGGTAACCTTCGACATCACCGCCGAGCGCAATCACCGCGCCCTTCGCATCGAGGCTCTTCACGCTTCCATTTACGACGCTGCCCTTGTCGTGCATCGCGACGAAGTTGGTGAATGGATCGCCTTCGAGCTGCTTGATGCCAAGTGAAATGCGTTCGCGCTCGACATCGATCGCGAGCACGACGGCTTCGACTTCCTGGCCTTTCTTGAAATCGCGCACTGCGGTTTCGCCGGGCTGCGCCCATGAGAGATCGGATAAGTGAACGAGACCGTCGATGCCGCCGGGCAATCCGACAAAAACGCCGAAGTCGGTGATCGACTTGATCTGGCCGCCGACCTTGTCGCCCTTCTTGTGATTCATAGCGAACTCGTCCCACGGATTCGGCATGCACTGCTTCATGCCGAGCGAGATGCGCCGGCGGTCTTCGTCGATCTCGAGGATCATCACTTCGACTTCGTCGCCCAATTGCACAACTTTGGTCGGATGGATGTTCTTGTTGGTCCAGTCCATCTCCGAAACGTGAACGAGACCTTCGATGCCCGACTCGATCTCGACGAATGCGCCGTAGTCCGTGATGTTCGTCACCTTGCCGAACAGCCGCGTTCCCGGCGGATAGCGACGCGACAAGCCGACCCACGGGTCTTCGCCGAGT
>DASPYC010000167.1:0-3750 GCA_035636955.1 Casimicrobiaceae bacterium | reverse complement strand
TTGCTTTATCAGCGCGCGGATTGCGGTCGCCGACGCAGCGCCGCCCGTATCGGTCGCCACGTGGCTGCCGAAAAAATACTTGAGCTCGAACGTGCCGCGTGGCGTTAGCATGTATTTCTGCGTCGTCACGCGCGAGATCGTCGATTCGTGTAGCGACAGCATGTCGGCGATTTCCCGCAGCACCATCGGACGCATCGCGACCTCGCCGTGCTCGAAAAAGCGGCGCTGCCTTTCGACGATCGCCTGGGCGACTCGGAGGATGGTTTCGAAACGCTGCTGAACGTTGCGGATCAGCCACTTCGCTTCCTGCAACTGCGCGGCGAGCTGCTGATTCGAGCTGTCGCGGTTGCGGGTGAGAATGTCCGCATAAATACGATTGAGACGCAGCTTCGGCATGGCCGCTTCGTTCAGCGAAGCGACCCATTGACCGCGTATCTTTCGTACGACCACATCGGGAATGACATAGTTCGCCTCGGCCTTCGCAAACGACGCGCCCGGTCGCGGGTTCAGGCTGCGAATCAATTCGCGGACTCGCCGCACGCCGGCGTCATCCAAGTGCAGCAGACGCTTCAGCTTGGTGAAGTCGCGGTTCGCAAGCAACTCCAGGTGCCCGTCAACGACCTTGAGCGCGTCCGCGCGGTGCGGTATGTCGGGAGAGAGTATCTTGAGCTGCAGCGCCAGGCATTCGGCGCAATCGCGAGCGCCGACGCCCGCCGGCTCGAAGCTTTGCACGTACTTGAGCGCGATCGATAGCTCTTCCAGCTCGATTTCGTTGTCGTCGGGGAAGAGTTCGACGATTTCTTCGAGCGGCGTCGGCAGATAGCCGTCCTCGTTGAGTGCGTCGATCAGCGCGGCGACAATCTGGCGATCTCGCTGCGGCAAGTTCATCGTCGCGAGTTGCTCGTTCAGGTGATCGCGCAACGTGCTGGTCGCTACTTGCTGCGGATAGAAATCGTCGTCCTCGGATGCGCTGCCGCCGCCCCAGTCGCCGTCGCCGCTGCCGGTTGAATAGTCGGTGAAATCGGCGGGGTCGGGCGCGTCATCGTGCGCGCCCCGCGCCTCGGCTGCATTGCTGTCGGCCGTATCCGGCGCGGTGCTTTGGGTTGATTCGGTCACGCGGCCGGGGCCGGCGAGCGGAAACTCTTCAGACCGCGCTGTTTCTTCCTCTGCCTCGGCGCGCTCCAGCAGCGGATTTTCCTGCAGCATCCGCTCGACTTCCTGATTGAGCTCGAGAGTCGATAACTGCAATAGCCGAATCGACTGCTGCAGTTGCGGTGTCAGCGTGAGGTGTTGCGAAAGCTTTAGCTGGAGCGTTTGCTTCATTGCCGCCCGTCGGGAAACCTCCTGTTTAGAGGCCTCTTAAAGCCGGAAGTGCTCGCCGAGATAGACTTTCCGGACGTCTTCATTATAAACAATCTCGCCCGGCGCGCCCGAAGCGAGCACGCGCCCCTCGTTGATGATGTAGGCGCGATCGCAAATGCCGAGCGTTTCCCGGACATTGTGGTCGGTGATCAGCACGCCGATGCCGCGCTCTTTCAAGAACCCGATGATTTTCTGAATGTCGAGCACGGCGATCGGATCAACGCCCGCAAACGGTTCGTCGAGGAGGATGAAGCGCGGTCGCGTCGCCAACGCGCGCGCGATTTCGACCCGACGACGCTCGCCGCCCGACAACGACACGGCCGGAGCTTCGGCCAAATGCGAGATCGACAGATCCTCGAGCAGCGCATCGAGTCGATTGGACAGCGTGTCCTCGTCTAAGTCCTGCAGCTCGAGGATGGCCCGCACATTCTCGGAGACGGTGAGCTTGCGGAAAATCGACGCTTCCTGTGGCAGATACGACAGGCCGCGGCGCGCGCGCCGATGGATCGCAAGCCTCGAAAGGTCCTCGCCATCGAGCTCGATCGTGCCGCCGTCGGCGGGGACCAGCCCGACGATCATATAGAAGCACGTCGTCTTGCCGGCGCCGTTGGGCCCGAGCAGGCCCACCACCTCGCCGCTTGCGACGTTGAGCGAAACGTCGTGGACGACCGTGCGCGCCTTGTAACGCTTGCGGAGATGCGCAGCAGTAAGCTGGTTGACCGCGACGTCGTCGTGCGGCTGGGTCACTGCTTCAGTTCATCGGTGGGCTTGAGCGTCACCGGCGCCTTGTCCTTCGACTGCGACTTCGCCGCGGACTTGTCTTTGGCGTCGCCCGCCTTGTCCTTGCCGTTCTTAGCCGCCGGTTCGCCCTTGCCCGCTTTCGTTAAGTCCTTTCCGAGCGGGGAATCGGACTTCGGCTGAAAGACGCCGCGCACGCGTTCGCCCGGACCTTCCGGGGCACCCGGAGCGTTCGGCCGGCCCTCGGCGCGGAAAACGCCGGACGAGCTGTTGTATGAGATGTAATTGCTCCGTATCTCGTCGGTGCCTTGCCGGAGCAGCGCGCGATCGAACAGCTCGAGCAGCTCCTTCTGTCCATCGTAGACGGCGCGTTGGGCGAAACCCTCGAAATACTCGTCGGAATCGTCTTTCTTCTGGCGAAACGTGATCGGGTTGCCATAGGCGGTCGCCGAGATCGAGTTGTCGGCATTCTGCTTGAAGTCGATCCGATCTGCCTTGATCGACAACGTCCCTTGCGTGATGACGACGTTGCCTTTCAGCGTGCCGACGCGCTTTTCGAAGTCCACCTCGGCCGGCTGCTCGGCCGAGAAATTGATGGGCTTCTCCTTGTCAGCCTTTTCGGCGAACGTGGACCCGGTGGCGACAAGCAATGCCAGCGCGACCGCCGCGCATAGCCTCGGCCTCCTTGGGTTCGCGAACAGATTCGGCTGCTCGCACCACTGCCTCGAGGCGCGACTTTGGGGGGCAGCGCAGCTGCGAGGCCGTACGCGTGGGGACGCATTCATTTTACTTCTTGAGTGTTTGCGGCTCGAACGTTCCCGAGACGCGCGAACGAAGCTTGGCGGTCTTGCTCTTATTGTCGAGATCGAGCCCGACGGCCTCGATTATTCCACGCGGCTCGTGGATCGTCACGCGTCGATCGGTTTCGGCCTGCTCCGTCTTGGGAATGACATGCAGGTATTCGGTTTCGAGCGTCATGGGACCGGCAGCCTGATGGCCCGGCGCGGTACTGCTCGCGTCTTCGGCGTCGCGACGCGCGCGCACGTTGCCGGTGAAATACACGTTCTCACGATCACCGGTTACCTTGCCGCGCTCCGCATTGACGGTGAACGTCGGCTTGCCGGTTTGCGTCATCTGGAAAGTCGGTTGCGTCAATTCGGCGCTGTCATCATCGGGAAAATGATCGCCGCGCACGGCGGTAAGCGTTTCGCGCGGCTTTCCTTCAGGATCAAAGTTGGTCGCGCGGAAATTGGTGAGAAAGAGATCGGGATCGTGCCGGGTTGAGCCGTCGCGATGCGCATTCGGCGCCTGCACCTGCGCGTCGAGCCAATACGTGAGCGCGGCGAGGCCCCCGAGCAGCAATACCGGCGACCAGGCGATCAAGCGATCAATGAATGCGCGCGTGCCGTCCATGATTTGAAATCGCTACGTTTCTATCGGCGCGGCGAGGCGCTCGCCGCGGTATCCTGCAAGTGACCTTGCGCGGCTAAAATGAGCTCGGCCAGCTCGCGCACCGCGCCGAAGCCGCCGTCGCGTGATGTGATGTAGTGAGCAAGCGTTCGCACTGAGGCCGGCGCATGCGGCACGGTGGCAGCGAGCCCGCATACGGCAAGAAGTGCTGCGTCGGGGAGATCGTCTCCAATATGTGCG
>DASPYC010000166.1:0-7951 GCA_035636955.1 Casimicrobiaceae bacterium | reverse complement strand
TGTGCCGAGACTATACCAAGCGCTAAACTGTTCGATCGCGATGCCTGAATTGCCCGACGTCGTCGTTTACTGCGAAGCGCTCGCCGCGCGACTTCGCGGCCAGGTGCTCGAACGTATTCGGCTGATCAGTCCCTTTCTGCTCCGTACCGCGGTTCCGCCGATTGGCGAAGTCGAAGGGAAGCGCGTCGTCGGTGTCGGGCGGCTCGGCAAGCGGATCGTCATTGCACTTGAAGAGGATCTCTTCCTTGTCATTCATCTGATGATCGCAGGTCGTTTGCGTTGGCTTGCCGAGGACGCAAAGCCGCCCGGGCGGATTACGCTTGCGCTCTTCGAATTCTCAAGCGGCCGCCTCGCGTTCACCGAGGCCGGCACGAAGCGCCGCGCGTCGCTGCACGTCGTCAGGGGCGAATCGGCGCTCGCGCAGTTCGACATGGGCGGGCTGGACGTACAGCGCGCCGATCGCGCGGCATTCGGGGAGCGCCTGACCAGCGAAAATCACACGCTCAAACGCGCCCTCACCGACCCGCGTCTCTTAAGCGGTATCGGCAACGCCTACTCCGACGAAATACTTCACCGCGCGCGATTGTCGCCGCTCGCCCTGACGCGCAAGCTTTCCGACGACGAGATTACGCGGCTGTACGCGGCGACGCGCGCCGTTCTCGAGCAATGGATCGAGCGCTTGCGCATCGCGAGCGCCGCGAACTTTCCCGAAAAGGTTACGGCATTTCGGCCCGAGATGGCCGTCCACGGGCGCTATCGTCAGCCATGCCCCGTATGTGGCGAACCCGTGCAGCGGATCGTCTATGCGGAGAACGAGTGCAACTACTGCGCGCGCTGTCAGACCGGCGGTACGATCCTCGCGGATCGGGCGCTATCGCGTCTTTTGCACGACAGCTATCCGCGCTCGCTCGACGACGGTTGATGCGTCGACGGTCGAACCGGCGGGTCAGCTCCAATGGAACGACAGCGCTTCGTGCCGGGCTCCGCTGACAGCGACGCGGCGCGTCTGTGTGCGGCCTTGATACTCGGCGCTGACGATGTACTGGCCGTCGGGTAGATGCGCGAGAAAGATCGGGCCCTGCGACGCCCGATCAACGACAACCTGACCCGCGACATCGAGAATTTGCAGATGGACATCGGCGACAAACTCGGCCCGCTCACCATCCCCGCGCCGTGAGAATGTGAGCTCGAGCGGATACACGCGAGCTTCGGCACGCAGAGCCTCCACTTCCTCTTGGCCGATGCCACCGTTCACATAGCTGATGTGGGCGTTGATCAGAGATTGGAGATCCGCTGCGTAGAGGCTCGAAACAGAGAAGGAGGCGGCGAGTGCAACGGCTTGCAGTACAAGCCTGACGGACGCTGACATGACAACTCCTGGCTATTCGGGACGGCGCGCCGGTACAAGGCGCTTCCTGCGCAAGTTACGGGAGCCTTCGGAATGGAGCCATCGGCCGGAGGCGCCTGGCGCCGTCGGTGGATTGCCGACAACGTTGCAGAGTTTGCTTTGGCGACCGGTCGCTAGAAGCCGACCCGAGCCCGGCGCCCGCAGACTTTCGTCGCGTCGATATCCTCGGGAACGAGGTACTCGCGATTGGCAAGTTGCGCGGTTCCGAAGGCGTCGAGCAGCAGTTTGCGCATGTCGCGCGGCGGCACGCTTGCAAGACGGTCAATCACCGACTCGGAAGGCTCTGCCGGGAACGGCCAATTGTGAGCGTCGAGTATTTCGCGATAGACGGCGAGCGCGATCCTTCGCGATCCGTCGGCATCGGGCCGTTCGATCTCGTAGACGTTCATCCGGTTGAGAATCGGCTCGGGGATGGCCGACTCGTCGTTGGCCGTGGCAACCCAGAGGATATGCGACGCATCCATGTCGACATCGATGAACTCGTCCTTGAAATGGGCTGCCGTATCGGGTTCGAGCAATGAATACAGCGCGCCCATCGGATCGTAACGCGCATCGCCGCCGGCCTTGTCGACTTCGTCGAGCACGACAACTGGATTCGCGTACTCGCCCTCGATCAGCGTTTGCGCGACCTTTCCGGGCCGCGCGTTCTGCCATTGCGCCGAAGCACCCGTCAGCACCCAACCCGCCGTCAACGAGCTCATCGAGACAAACTCGAATCCCGTGCTGAGGGCCTGGGCGAGCCTCTTCGCGAAATACGTCTTGCCAAGGCCCGGCTCGCCGATGAGCAGCATCGGCGTAAATTGAACCGCTTCGTTGCCCGCGACGGCGAGTGCCAAGAATTTGCGCAAGTCGTCGACGACACGCGCAAAGTTGGGCGAAGCGTCGTAAAGATCGTCGACTGCAGACGCTGTCGACGGCTTGATGATGTAGCGCGAGCCGCCGAGCTCGAACATGCGGTCGTACCAGCTCTTGAGACCTTCGTTGCGGCGCGCCACGCCGTCTTCACGCGCCCGGCCGACGTCGGCTACCGAGTAGATCGGTTGAAGATCAGCGAGCGGAATCGCAGAATCCATAAGGCGGTAACCTCCGGTGCAACTAATGCATTAAACATGCCAAATTCCGAGCGTGCTGCCAAGGGGCGAATGCCTGTCAGATCGACGCCGACGCATGTTGTACCAGGCGCGCGACACACGTTGTCGGACTCGAGCGACGCACCGCCTCCGTGCGCCGCGGACGCGGATTTGCGCCATGCCAGTGCCCGTGCTAGCTTGACCCTAAGCGAGGAAACGCCGATGCCGTCGTTCGATATCGTTTCGGAAGTGAATGAAGTAGAAGTTCATAACGCCCTCGACCAGACGAACAAGGAGCTGGGGACGCGGTTCGACTTCAAGGGCTCCGACGCGCGCGTCGAGTACAAGGACAAGACGCTGACGCTCTACGCCGACGATGACTTCAAGCTCAAACAGGTGACCGACATTCTGACCGCCAAACTGGCGAAACGGCAGGTCGACGTGCGGTCGCTCAAGTATGGCGAAATCGAGAAGGTATCAGGCAACAAGGTCAAGCAAGCGGTCACCGTCCGCACCGGCGTCGATCAGGAGCTGGCGAAAAAGATCGTGAAGGTGCTGAAGGAAAGCAAAATGAAAGTTCAAGGATCGATCCAGGGCGATGTCGTGCGCGTTTCTGGCGCCAAACGCGACGAATTGCAAAATGCAATCGCCCTTATCCGCAAGACGATCACCGATTTCCCGCTGCAGTATCAGAATTTCAGGGATTGAAAAGCGGGTCCTTCGCTCCGCTCGGGACGACGATTGGCTCTGTCACCTTTGAGTGCAGCGAAGCGTCTGTTTTTTTTCCTTAGGCGAGGTCAGCGACCAACGACTGCCGCGTCGCGGCGCCGACCGCCGGGATCTCGGCTTGATAGTTCGGATGGTCGACACCGAAGCCCAATGCGACGCCGTATTTCAGCGCCGAGATCATCTCGGGTGTCACCTCAAAGCGCAGGAAATGCACCGATGAGGTCTTCTCGTCGGTTTCGCGCTCGAGGTCCTCGTCGGCGATCGCGAAAACCCGTGGACAGCCTTCCACCTGCAGCCACACCTTGCGCTCGATGCCTTTAAGCTTCGCAAGCGCGCGCCGTCGCTCCTCGGTGTCATCGTACTCGATCAGCATCGTCGCCTTGAAGTTGTTGCCGTCGGGAACCAGCGGGTTGTACGCGGCCAGTTCGGCTTCGATGCCGTCCTCGTCGAATATCTTTTCGATCCGCAGCATTTCCTGAACTTGATAGCGGATCGTGAGCTCATCCTCGAACAGCAGCGTTATATGGTCGCCTAGATGGAGCGTCCGCGCGCGTTTGTGCTCGATCACACGCGCGCGAAATTCCTTACGCTCCTTGGCATAGGCCTCGAGCGTCATCAAGCTCTCGCGCTTGACCCATCGTTTCGTGGGCAAAGTCTTCGGATCCTTCGACATTCGGCCTCCGTAAGCATTGCGGCTCGCTTGGTCACGAGCCGGGTAGTCCGTAAGCAATCCGCAGCAACGTGAGCGGATGTTCCTTTCGAGCGCGCGTGTTGCCCTCCAGGGCGAGCCCTTCGAGAATGCGCCGGCCGGCGATCGGGCAATCAGAGCTTACGTAGTCGGGATCGCCATCGTTCATCCGTCTGAACACCGGGCGTCCGATTTTCATCGAATCGGCGTAGAACTCGCTCTTGATCCCCCACGTACCGTCGTGGCCGGAGCAGCGCTCGACCGTATTGATCGTCGTCTCGGGCACCTGCTCCAGAAGCTCGCGGGTTTTCTGACCGACGTTCTGCACGCGGGCATGACACGGAATGTGGTAGCTGATCTTGCCGAGCGGCGTCGTGAAATCGCGTTTCAGCAGCCCGTCCTTGTCTCGAGACACCAGGTATTCGAACGGATCGAACATCGCATCCGCAACGGCCTGCACATCAGGCTCACCGGGGAAAATGAGCGGCAATTCCTGCTTGAACATCAAGGTGCAAGACGGAACCGGCGTTAGAACGGCGTAGCCAGCTCGCACGAGATCCACAAGCAACGGTATGTTCGTTTCCTTCAGCTTTTCGACGGTCCGCAAGTCGCCAAGTTCCAGCTTGGGCATGCCGCAGCACACCGCGCGCTCGACCAGCGTGTATGGAATCTCGTTGTGCGCGAGCACTTTCAGCAAATCGTGGGCGATCCCGGGCTCGTTGAAATTCGCGTAGCACGTCGTGAAAATCGCCACCTTGCCCGGCGTGCGCGCGCCGTTACGAACCGGCCACTGCAATGAAGACGAGGCGTGATCGAGAAATCGTCCTTCTGCGTAGGGCGGCAGCTCCGCTTCGGATGCGACGCCCAGCACCTTATCCATTGCTTTGCGCACGGACGGCGTTGTGTTCGCCTTGTTGACGATCTTCACGACGACGGGAATCGTGGCGAGCTTGCCGACCTTGTCGGTGCTCGTAAGAAGCCGATCGCGAAAGCCCGTCTTGCCGTCCTCGAAGGCCTTCGCCTTCCCGCGCAGCATCAGCTTGGGAAAATCGACGTTCCATGGATGCGGCGGAACATACGGGCATTTGGTCATGAAGCAAAGGTCGCACAGGTAACACTGATCGACGACCTGCCAGAAGTCGGCCTTCGCGACACCGTCGACTTCCATCGTCTTGCTGTTGTCGACGAGATCGAACAGCGTCGGAAAAGCGCCGCACAGCGACACGCAGCGGCGACACCCATGACAGATGTTGAAGATCCGCTCCATCTCGTTGTAGAGCGAGTCTTCGTTGTAGAAATCGGGATTGCGCCAGTCGAGCGGGTGGCGCGTGGGCGCATCGAGATTGCCTTCGCGGAGCGTCATCACTTTCCCGGGCGTCGAATCAGTTGGTGACCTGTGAAACGCGCCGCGTTCACACAGGTGACGCCATTATTGCGCACCGCAAATTGAGGGGCGCGGAACGCGACCTCTCCAATTTGCGGAGTTATTACGTCGCGGCGACGGTGGTCTCGCTCGGTCTTGCGGTCAAACCGCCGCGACGAAATAACAACTAGTCGGCCAGCTGATCCAACGCCTTCTGAAACCGGTTCGCGTGCGACCGTTCCGCCTTCGCCAGCGTCTCGAACCAGTCCGCAATTTCATCGAATCCTTCGGTCCGCGCGGCCTTAGCCATGCCCGGATACATGTCGGTGTACTCGTGGGTTTCCCCGGCGATCGCGGCCTTCAGGTTTTCACGGCTCGATCCGATTGGCAGATCCGTCGCCGGGTCGCCGACCGCGCTAAGATAATCGAGGTGTCCGTGTGCGTGACCTGTCTCGCCTTCCGCCGTCGAGCGGAAAATCGCCGACACGTCGTTCTGCCCTTCGACGTCGGCCTTGTTGGCAAAGTACAAATAGCGGCGATTCGCTTGCGACTCGCCGGCAAACGCGTATTTCAGGTTGTCGTGGGTCTTCGTGCCTTTCAGCGGTTTCATCGTGCTTCTCCTCTCGGGTTGCCCGCCTCGTCTTAACTCGGAGGCGAGTGACTCAGTTTTCTAGTGTCGCGCGGTCCTTTCATATATGTCCAATTGATTGTCATAATAATTACGATAAAGAAGGACTATCGCCTGACGGAGCCGATAAAAAACGCCTCAGTCGATCCGTTGGTACGCAGGCAGTGTCAGAAATTCCACGAAGGTGTCGTTACTGACGAGATCGGCAAAAATTTTCGATGCATCGTCGTATTTTCCGTCACCGTAGCCGGGTCCCACGTAGTCGCGAATCTTCGCCAGCTCTTCAGGAATCATCGCGGCGACCATCTCCTTCGACACCTTCCGGCCATCATCGAGCTTCCCTTTGGGTGAGCGAATCCACTGCCATACCTGCGAGCGGGAGATTTCTGCGGTGGCCGCGTCCTCCATCAAGTTGAAGATCGGTACCGCGCCCTGCCCCGCAAGCCACGCGCCGATGTATTGAATCGCCACGTTGATGTTGAGACGCAGGCCCTTCTCGGTAATCGGCTGCTCGGGCTCGAAATGCAGCAAATCAGCGGCGGTCGTTTTGACGTCCGCGCGCTTCTTTTGCGCGATCTGATTCGGCGTCGGCATCAGCCGGTCAAACGCTTCCAGCGCGACCGGCACCAGCGCCGGATGTGCAACCCACGTTCCGTCATGGCCGATCGTCGCTTCGCGCTCCTTGTCCGCCTTCACTTTCGCAAACGCTTCCCGATTCGCGGCCTCATCGTTTTTCACTGGAATCTGCGCTGCCATACCGCCCATCGCGTGGATGTTGCGGCGATGGCACGTCTTGACCAGCAACTCGGCGTAGCTCCGCATGAAGTGCGTCGTCATCGTGACGAGTGCCCGGTCGGCGAGGCAGAAGTCCCTGCTGTGCTGAAATTTCTTGATGCAGCTGAAGATGTAGTCCCAGCGGCCGGCGTTCAGTCCGGCGGAATGCTCGCGCAATTCATAGAGAATCTCGTCCATCTCGAATGCGGCAAGGATCGTCTCGATCAGCACCGTCGCCTTGATAGTGCCGTGAGGAATCCCGAGCTCGTCCTGTGCCATGACAAAGATGTCGTTCCAGAGCCGCGCCTCGAGATGACTCTCAAGCTTGGGTAGATAGAAATAGGGGCCGCTGCCGCGCGCGACCAGTTCTTTCGCGTTATGGTAGAAATACAGTCCGAAGTCGAAGATGCCGCCGCTTGCGAGCTCACCATCGATCTTCACGTGCTTTTCCGGCAGATGCCAGCCGCGCGGCCGCACGAACAGAACGGCCAGCTTGTCGTTCAGCCGGTACGACTTGCCTTCCGGCGACACGTAATCGATGCGCCGGCGAATCGCATCGCGCAAATTGATCTGGCCCTGGATGTTGTTGTGCCACATCGGCGTGTTCGCGTCCTCGAAGTCGGCCATATAAACGTTTGCGCCGGAGTTCAGTGCGTTGATGATCATCTTGCGGTCAACCGGCCCCGTGATCTCGACGCGGCGATCGGCGATGTCGGCCGGATATGGCGCACAGCTCCAATTGCTCTCGCGCACGGCACGCGTTTCGGGCAGGAAATCCGGGCGTCTCCCTCGGTCAAAGTCGGCTTGCCGCGCGGCGCGCGCCGCCAACAGCTCGTTGCGCGGTCGGCCAAAGGTTCGCTGCAGTCGCGCGACGAATGCCAACGCCGCGGGCGTAAGAACCTGCGCGTATTCGGGACTGATTTGTCCGGTGATCTCGATACCGGGACCAAACGAGGGTGTGCTCATCCGATCCTCGCTCTGTGGGCGTTGACGGCGCGGCAGACTGGACGCACCGGAGGGGAAACGATCGACGCCCCGATGATACCCGAACGTGTTGCAGTGCGGCACGACAGCCGAAAACGCCGGCCATCGAAGGCGAGGGGCAAAAGAACGCCGGGCAGAGCCCGGCGTCTTCCGTTATGACTCGTGGCTCACGGCTATGCAGCCAATTGAGGATTCAGCCGAATCACGCCGCTTTGCAGCTTGTTGAGTGCGTTCAGGTACGCCTTCGCCGACGCAACGATGATGTCGGTATCGGCACCGTTACCATTGACGATCCGCCCGTCGCGTT
>DASPYC010000165.1:0-5381 GCA_035636955.1 Casimicrobiaceae bacterium | reverse complement strand
CCACTGACGCCCTGAAACTCGCCGAGCTTCGCGATGACCCTGCCGTTCTCGTTCAGCGCAACGACCTGATCGCCTTGGTTCGCTGCGACCCAAAGTCGCCCGCTGTCGTCGAACGTGACACCGTCGGCGCCGTGTACGCTTTCGGTGAACACGGAAATCGCCTTCGTCGCCAGATCCAGCTTGAGTATCCGGTTGTCGCCGGTGTTCGCGATGAAAAGCGCCGTCTCATCCGCGTTGATCGCAATGCCGTTGGCGCCGAATGGCGGAAAGCCCGCGGTCGCAAGGAGCGGATCATGCGCAACCGGCGTCACCGCGCAGGGCTTCGAGCAAGTCCCGACGTTGTCGATGCGAAAGATCGCGCCCTGGAAGGAATCGGATACATAAAGGCTGCCGTTGCGCGAGAACGTCATTGCGTTCGGCGCGGGGAAGCTGTTTGATCCGAATGCGATCGTATCGCTGCTTGCGTCGGGATTCGCGACGCTGCGCGGTCCGGGCGCGCCGAGCGGCGGCAACGTCGCGACGTCCTCGACCGCCGTCGTCGCGTCGAAATTCGCCGCGATGCGCTGCACCTTCGAAGCGCCGAAGTTGAGGATGTACACCTTGCCGCGCGCCGCATCGAAATCGAGCCCAAGAAGCGGCGCGCCGCCAAAATCGCGGATCGCGCTCACGTGACCGTTTTTGGAAAACCGCACGAGCTTGTTCGCGTTCGGTCCGAAGTCGAACGTTGCGACAAAGATGTCGCCCGTCGCGGGATCGGCCGTGATGCCTTCGGGATAGCGAACGCCGTCCGGCAGCGTCGCGAACAGAATGGCTGCGTTCCGGTCTAGCACCAATTGTCCAGCGGCTTGCGCAATGCCGATGCCACCCGAGATCGCACCGGCCGCAACCGCGGCGAGCAATAGCTTCTTCATGATTTCCTCCGTCACCTGATGTTGCGTCTACTGCTTTGTTGTTGGATCCCCATCTCATTCTGGGAACGGCAGGAGGTCGCTGTCAAATGCAGCGTTCGTAGCCTACAGTGACGGCGACGCGACGCGCGAATGCGCGGAACGCCGCGGAAGCAGTCGCTACGAAGCGTTGTGCGCGGGGTGATTTCGCGCGTTGTCGTCGCGCGGACCTTCCGGCGAAAGTCCGAACAATTGCGCGAGTCCCGCGAGATAGTCGTGCCCGCCGACGATCATCGCGTTGTTGTGGCTTGCGCCGTCGACGAGAAGCAGCTTTTTAGGTTCATGCGCCGCTTCGAAAAGCGCGGACGAAAAACGCGACGGAATCAGATGGTCACTCGCGCCATGCGCGATGAACACGGGCATTCGGACATGGCCGATCTTCGCGAGCGAGTCGAATTTCTGTGTCAGCAAGAGCCGCGTAGGCAGCCAATCGTATGTCAACGCCGACGCCAGATCGGCCAGCGATGTGAACGTCGATTCGACGACGAGTCCGCGTGCAGTGTCGCCGCGCTCGCCAAGACGCGCGGCCAGATCGATCGCCACCGCGCCGCCCAGCGAGTGTCCGTAGATCAAACGCCGTGCGGGATCCGGCTGCTGCTTGACGAGCCACTCCCAAGCGGTCATCGCGTCGGCGTAGACCGTTTCCTCTGACGGCAAGTCGCCGTCGCTTTTGCCGAAACCGCGATAATCGATCGCGAACACGGCGAAGCCGAACTTGTGCAGCTGCTCGATGCGGCGGAGCTGACCGGTCAGATTCCAGCGCGAGCCATGAAGATAGAGAATGGCGGGCGCATCGGCCTGCTGCGCTGGCCACCACCACGCGTCGATCTTCGGCGAATCTTTCTCCACACCGACGGGCAAGGAGACCTCGCGAACACCTTGAGGAACGCCGGAAAACCATCCCGCGGCAACCCGAGATGGACGAAACGTAAGCTCGCGCTCGCGGTATTCGAGCTGCATGCAGCCGCCGGCGAAGGCGGCGAGCAGACCGCCGGCGATCAGCAGCCGTAACACATATGCGTTCGGCAAAAACGGTCGTGACATGAAGGGAACCGGAAGGAATCGACGCCAAGCATAACGCGACACCGCGGCGGTCGGTGGACACGCCGCAACGCGCTTTGACGAATCTGCGCGTTCGGTGAATGATGGCGCGCTCCGACGCTTGACTTCGAATCCATGAATTCGGATCTCGCTTTTCTTTCGCTCGCCGAGCTCTCGCGCCTTCTCGCCGCGCGCAAGACTTCGTCCCGCGAGATCGTCGAGGCATTTCTCGTGCGCATCACGTCACTCGATGCCCGCCTGCACGCGTACATCGATGTTTACGACAGCGAAGCCCGGACCCTGGCAAAGGCGGCCGACCTGGAGCGTGAGGCCGGTGTGGTCCGCGGTCCGCTGCATGGCTTGCCGATCGCGCTGAAGGATCTACTGCATTTCGCGCCACACCAGACGACGGCCGGATCGAAAAGTTGGCTCGGGCGGAAGTCCGACGTGACGGCGACGGTTATCGCGCGGCTGATTGCAGCGGGGATGATTCCGCTCGGCAAGACGCACATGGTCGAGTTCGCGTTCGGCGGGTGGGGCCGCAACGAGCCGATGGGCGCGCCGTGGAACCCGTGGGATCTCGCGATCCATCGCGTTGCCGGCGGCTCGAGCAGCGGCTCGGCCGTCGCGGTCGCAGCAGGTCTCGCGCCGGCGGCGATCGGTTCCGACACGGGCGGCTCGATTCGAATTCCGGCCGCATTGTGCGGGTTAACGGGGCTCAAGCCGACCTACGGGCTGGTCAGTCTCGCCGGAGTCGTTCCACTCGCGACGACGCTCGATTCGGTGGGACCGCTTGCGCGAACCGTCGAGGACGCCGCGCTCGTCATGGGAGCGATTGCCGGACCTGATCCTGCCGATCCTGCAACGCTGGCCGCGACGTTCGTCGACTTTGCTGCAGTGATCGAGCGGTCCGTCGACATCAAGGGCACGCGCGTGACCGCGCTCGCATTCGAGCAGCTGCCGGCAAATGTCGATGCCGACGTCGTGGCGGCCTACGCGGCGACGATTCAGTTGTTGCGGAATCTTGGCGCGCACGTCGATGAGGAATCGTTTGATTTCGACTTCGACGACGTGATGCAGCGTAACGGCCGCATCATCGCTGCCGAAGCCTATGCCGTTCATCGCGCGTATATCGAGGATGCCGCATTGGAGATCGACCCCTGGGTACGAAAACGCACGCTCGCGGGGAAATCCGTGAGTGCCGCCGAATACCTCGATGAGCTGGCACATCGGCGCCACGCAGCGGCGCGCTTTGCCGACTGGATGGTCGGGCGCGACGCATTGCTGACACCGACATTGCCGATTACGGCGGTCCCCGTCGTCGATGTCGATGAATCGACGACGCCGCTCGCTACGTTTACCCGCGCCGCGAACTATCTTGGCGCGTGCGCGCTCTCGTTGCCCGTGGGACTGTCACGGGCAGGCCTGCCGATCGGCATTCAGTTGATGGGGGCTGCGTTTAGCGACGCGACGCTCATTCGCGTCGGCCGGGCGATTCAACGAGAGACGTCTTGGCACCTTCGAACACCGCAATTTGCGCTGCCCCTGCAAGCAGCAAGCCTCTGACGTCGATCGACAAAGTGCTGAAGGCAGCGCCGGCTTCCGAAACCTACGCTGCCTCGAAGTGGTGAAGGCCGGAATCTCAGAATACGACGGGACAACACGCGTTACTGAGTATTGCCGGTAAAGGAGGTCCAGGCTTTCTTGAATTCATCGACCGTCAGTTTACCGTCGTGATCGGAGTCTGCCGCTTGAAATGAGCTATCGAATCCGGACAGACTCTTCGCATCGTCCTTCGTGATGTAGCCCTTGTTGCTGGCGTCGAGCTTCTTGAACGCCGAATCCGACATTTCCGATTTGCTGGGGGCGATCCCCTTCGCGGTCGTCATCGAGCCGGCGCCGCTCGGGCTCGTGCTTTGTCCTGAAGGACCGGTCGGACTGGCGCTGTTCGCGCCGGAACTGCTCGACCCGGTGTTTGCGGCCGCAGGCGGACGCTGCGCTGTCGAGGCGCCGGATTGATCGCCAGACGTCGATTGCGCGAGCCCCTGCCCCGCAAAGCCGACGGCACCGGACATCAAGAGCGCTGCGATCAGCGGCTTGCCATTACGCAGGAAATGTTGCTTCATCGAATTTCTCCTCTTTCAAGCGAATCTGTGGATTGATCGTCGCACGTGCCCGCATCGAATGTTTTTTCGACTTCCGCTCGCCCGTGAAGAGCAACGGAGCGGCAGAGAGCATCGTTGATTAGATTCCTCCGGCGCCGAACAAAGTTCCCCGGATCGCATTGGTATAATTGACGAACGCCGCGATCCTTTGGAAGCGGCGTTTGTTTTTGAACTTTTTACACGAGCTCGAGCGTCTGGTTGATGTTCAATCGATGAATCACGAATCTTTATCTGCCGATCTTGTACGCGACGTCGCCAACCGGCGAACGTTCGCGATCATTTCGCACCCTGACGCCGGCAAGACGACGTTGACCGAAAAACTGCTGTTGTTCGGCGGGGCGATTCAGCTTGCGGGGACCGTCAAAGCGCGCAAAAGCTCGCGCCATGCGATGTCCGACTGGATGGAAATTGAGAAACAGCGGGGAATTTCGGTCACCAGCTCGGTGATGCAATTCGAGTACGCGGGACACACGATCAACTTATTGGACACGCCGGGGCACGAGGATTTTTCGGAGGACACCTATCGCGTGCTCACGGCGGTCGACGCGGCGGTGATGGTCATCGATGCCGCAAAAGGCGTCGAAGCGCAAACGATCAAGCTGCTCGAAGTGTGTCGCCTGCGCTCGACGCCGATCATCACGTTCGTCAACAAGATGGATCGCGAGGTGCGCGACGGGCTCGCGTTGATCGAGGAGATCGAATCGGTGCTGAAGATCGACTGTGCGCCGGTCACCTGGCCGCTCGGCATGGGCAAGAGTTTTCGTGGCGTGTTCGATCTTCTGCAGCATCGATTGTTGCGTTTCACGCCGGGCGAAGCGCGTGTCAGTGACGATACCGAGTCGATCGAGGGCCTCGACAATCCGCGCCTCGACGCTCTATTTCCCGACGAAGTCAAGGCAGTTCGTCACGATGTCGATTTGCTGCGCGACGCGAGCCATCCGTTCAACCTTGCACAATTCCTGGCCGGCAAGCAGACGCCGGTGTTCTTCGGCTCGGCCATCAACAACTTCGGTGTGCGGGAGATTTTGCACGCGTTGACCGAATGGGCGCCTCCGCCGCAGCCGCGCGATGGCGGCACGCGTGCTGTACTGCCAGTCGAGGCGCCCTTTACGGGTTTCGTGTTCAAGATCCAGGCAAACATGGACCTTCGGCATCGCGACAGAATTGCGTTCTTTCGCGTCTGCTCGGGCCGCTATACGCCCGGTATGAAGGTTCGCCACGTACGCGC
>DASPYC010000164.1:0-2006 GCA_035636955.1 Casimicrobiaceae bacterium | reverse complement strand
AACAACGTCGCACCGACGAAAAAGCCCCGGTCATGGCCGGGCACGGCCGGCCGGCGCCCATCGACGACGAGTTTCGCCCCCTCTGCGACGCCGCGATCGATCAGCCCAACGATTCGATCGCGTGCAGCGCATGTGATGACGGGACCCATCTCAACATCGCCCGCGTCGCCCGCTCCGACGCTTACTCGTCTCGCCCGCTCGGCCAGCTTCGTGATCAGTGGATCGGCAACGTCGCCCACCGCCACGATGGCCGAAATCGCCATGCAGCGTTCGCCTGCAGATCCGTAACCGGCGCCGATGATCGCCTCCGTGGCGAAAGCAACGTCGGCATCCGGCATGACGACCGCGTGGTTCTTCGCGCCGCCTAGCGCTTGTACGCGCTTTGCGTTCGCCGCGCCCGTCTCGTAGATATACCGCGCGATGGGTGTCGAGCCGACGAACGAAACGGCCTTTACCAGCGGATGGCGAAGCAACGCGTCAACCGCCTCCTTGTCGCCGTGCACGACATTGAATACGCCGTCGGGCAAGCCGGCTTCCTGCAAAAGTTCCGCCAAGCGCAGCGACAGCGTCGGATCGCGTTCCGACGGCTTCAACACGAACGTGTTACCGCAAGCAATGGCCAACGGGAACATCCACATCGGCACCATCGCTGGAAAATTGAACGGTGTGATGCCGACGCATACCCCGAGCGGCTGCCGCAGCGAATAGCTATCGACATCGGTGCCCACCGCGTCGCTGTATTCGCCTTTGAGCAAGTGCGGAATCCCGGTCGCGAATTCCACCACTTCGAGCCCACGCGTCAGCGATCCTTCGGCATCCGCGAGCGTCTTGCCGTGCTCCTGCGTGACCACGCGCGCGAGGTCTTTCTTGTGCGTGTCGAGCAGCTCGCGAAAGCGCATCAACACGCGTGCACGACGCAGCGGTGGCGCGGCGCGCCACGCCGGAAACGCCTTTGCCGCTGCCTGCACTGCTGCATCAACGTCCGCGGCATTGGCAAACGGCACGTGCCGAATGACCTCGCCGGTAGCGGGATTGGTTACTTCGCCATAACGCGTCGTCATCGGGTCAGCGGCGCGACCGCCAATCCACAGCGGCAATCGCTCGAGCGTAGTCAAATCCATGTTGATTCCTCCATCAAATGCGCCACCTGATGCCGGACTCGGTCAGCGGCTGAACTCCGCAAGGCGAGCCACATAGCGCGCGACCATATCGACTTCCAGGTTGACCGTCGCACCCGGCAGAAGATCCTTGAACATTGTCACACCCAGTGTATGCGGGATCAGGTTCACCGCAAAGCGCGCTCCTTCGACCGTGTTCACGGTGAGGCTGACGCCGTGCACCGCAATCGATCCCTTCGGCGCAATGAACCGAGCGAGCTCACTCGGCGCATCGACGGCAAGGTACCGGCTGCCCGATACATCATCCGTCACCGCACGCGACTCTGCGACCGTTCCCACGCCGTCCACGTGGCCCGCAACAAGATGGCCTCCTAAACGATCCGCCAGCCGCAGCGACTTCTCGAGGTGGACGCAGCGCCCGCGTTCCAAAGGTGCGGTGCAGCGAATGGTTTCGCCGGACACATCAAACATCAGCGATCGTCCATCGTTGGCCACGACAGTCAAGCAACAGCCGTTGACCGCAATGCTGTCGCCGATGGCGACGTCGGAGAGACCGATATCCGCCGCGGCAATCGTGACACGTACGCCGTCGCTCGCGGACCGGACGTCCTCGATCAAACCGACCACTTCGACAATTCCCGTGAACATCAGCGGATCCCTGTTCGTACGACACGCGCGATGACGCGAAGGTCCGTACCGACGCGATCGATCGCATGCCATTCAAGCGGTATGCGCGCGGAGAGCGACGTCAACGGGGCCGCCAGCTCGAACATCCCGCGCGCGGGATCGCCCAACACGCTGGGGGCGAAATAGAAAAGAAGCTCATCAATTAGACCATCGCTGATCAGCGCACCGTTGAGGCGGGCGCCGGCTTCGACATGCAGCTCA
>DASPYC010000163.1:0-3306 GCA_035636955.1 Casimicrobiaceae bacterium | reverse complement strand
TGGCATGGCGGGTTTGCGGCTCGGCTACGCTGCCGCCCATCCAGCGTGGATTGCCGAGCTCGAAAAGGTGCGGCCGCCGTACAACATCAATGCACTGACGCAGGCTGCAGTACCGCTGTTGCTTGCGGAGCGTACGCTTCTCGACGAGCAGGCGAGGGCGATTCGCGCCGAACGGGCGCGGCTTACGACTGCGTTGGCGACCATCGCGGGGGTCGTGGTGTATCCCAGTGCAACCAACTTCGTTGTCGTACGCGTTCCCGATGCCAATGCAGCGTTCGCTGCGTTGCGCACCGCGAATATCCTTGTCAAGAATCTGCACGGATGGCATCCGCTGTTGACGAACTGCCTGCGGATTACCGTCGGCACACCGGCCGAGAACGATGCATTGCTGAAGGGGCTCAAATAAACGCCATGAAAGCTCCAGGAATGCCTACACACCCCATGCGGGCCGCCAAGATCGAACGCAAAACGGCAGAAACCACGATAACCGTCGACGTCAACCTCGACGGCAGCGGAAAGACTGCGCTCGCAACCGGCGTACCGTTCCTCGATCACATGCTCGATCAGGTCGGCCGCCACAGCCTGATCGATCTCGACATCCATGCCGACGGCGATCTGCATATCGATGCGCATCACACGGTCGAGGACATCGGCATCACGCTTGGACAAGCGGTCAAGCAAGCGCTCGGCGACAAGAAGGGCATTCGCCGATTCGGACATGCGTACGTTCCGCTCGACGAAGCGTTGTCGCGCGTCGTCATCGATCTCTCGGGCCGTCCGGGGCTTGAATTCCACGTACCGTTCACGCGCGCTTTGATCGGCACGTTCGACGTCGATCTCGTGCACGAATTCTTTCAGGGCTTCGTCAATCACGCGCTTGCGACAATGCATATCGATAGTCTGCGCGGCGACAACGCGCACCATCAAGCGGAGACGGTGTTCAAGGCGTTCGCGCGCGCATTGCGGGTCGCGTGCGAGCGCGATCCACGCGCAACCGGTATCTTGCCGTCGACGAAAGGCGCGCTCTAGGCTGGCGCCGCCGTACGTCCCACTAGAGTGCGCAATCGCGCCGGCACCAGCATGCCCGCGTAACGAGGCGCGATCGCCATCAACCAGCGCAACGTGAAATCGCCTTTCAGTCCCTGCGCGAATTGGTCCGGCGACAGGCGCGTGAGCTGCGCGATCTCGCGGTCCCAATCGGCGTCGTCGAACGCGACGATCCGCCGGTAGATCTCGAACGCGAAACGCAAATTGCGCTCGCGGCGCCGCCACGCTGCTGGATAGCGTTCATAGGCGCGATCGGAATAATCGTCCGTCCTCTGCGCCGCGATCACCGCATCGGCCGCCAGCCGGCCGGCATGCATCGCATAGCGAATCCCTTCGCCTACCAACGCCGACGCCTGCGCGGCGGCGTCGCCCGCGACGACCAGCTTGGCGCGAACCAGCGGGACGCTTCGCGGCAGCGCCATCGGAACGACGCCCGCGTGCGCTTCGATCGGACTCGCATCGCGAAGAATTGCCAGTGCCAACACGCGCTCGCGCACGTATTCCAGATAGGCGCCGGGATCGGCATCGGAATGGGGTCGGCCGATGCCTACGCCCAGACGAACGCGGCCTTGACCGTAGGGAAGCACCCAAGCATAACCGCTGGGCGCGACGTTCTTCCCAACGATCAGCGCGGCTTCGTTTTCATTCCAGTGCGGAGCATAAAGATCCAGCTCCGCACCGACACCGAATGCCGCAAAGCCGTCGTGCAGACGTTGCCGGCGGGCAAGGGTGCTGGCGTAGCCGGTGGCGTCAATCACGCTCCCCGCCACGATCTCCGCCATGCGCCCGTCGGCTTCGCGCACGCGTACACCGCTGACGCGGCCCGCGTTCTCGAGTACCGAGTCGGCGCGGGTGCGAAGGTGGATGCGTGCGCCGGCGGCAATCGCTTCCTGCGCGAGCCACTGCAGGAATGACCGGACGTCGAGGACGCACATTCGCGGCTCGCGATAGTCGAAGACCGCTTCTGCATGCGGCGCGATCACGCGTATCCGATGCATTGGCACGAAAAAGCGTGCGGGAACGCCGAGCACGGTGAGCTCGTCGATCCAGCTTCCGCCGCTCGTGCGGACGGGTACGCCGATGGCGGCGTTCCGCTCGAGAACGAGCGTCGCGAGACCGGCGCGGGCGGCAACGGCCGCAGCGCTCAATCCTGCCGGACCGCCGCCGGCCACGATGACATCGTAGGCAGTCATACGGTAACAGGTGTTAGTAGACGGTTACGATCAACTGCTATTCTGGCGCAAACATTCGGTTCTGTTACGTGACTTCCAATGCCTGATATCGCCGTCGTCGACTACGGCATGGGCAATCTGCGCTCGGTCGCGAAGGCGCTCCATCATGTCGCGCCCGACCGCGAGATTGTCGTTTCCGCAGACCCGGCCGTCATACGCGCAGCACGCCGGGTCGTCCTTCCCGGCCAAAGCGCGATGCCCGATTGCATCCGCTGCCTAGACGAAACGGGGCTCCGCGACGTCGTGATGGAGGTCGTTCGCGATCGCCCCTTTCTCGGCATCTGCCTCGGGCTGCAAATGTTGTTCGACGAAAGCGAGGAAGGACCCACTGCCACGCTGGGCGTTGTGGTGGGCCGCGTCGTGCGCTTTCGCGATGGAGATATGCTGTCGGCGGCCGGCGAGCGGCTCAAGGTGCCGCACATGGGTTGGAGCCCGGTGCGCCAGGCGCGGCCCCATCCGCTTTGGAGCGGGATTGCCGAGGCGACGCGCTTCTATTTCGCGCATAGCTACTATCCGGCGCCAGCAGACCCGCAAGTCCGTGCGGGGATGGCGGCGTATCCGACGCCGTTTACTTGCGCAATAGCGCAGGCTAATATCTTCGCCGTGCAGTTCCATCCGGAGAAAAGTCACCGCGCCGGGCTTCAGTTCCTCGCCAACTTCGTCGCCTGGGACGGACGCGCCTGACCCCAACGCGATTCCTCTTCGCCTGCCGCAAACATGCAGGCGTTGACTCCCGCCGCAACACGCGAGCCATGCAGATCATCCCCGCGATCGACATCAAGGACGGTCATTGCGTGCGTCTGAAACAAGGCGACATGCATGCGGTCACCGTGTTCTCCGAAGATCCCGCCGCGATGGCGCAGCACTGGCTGGAGCTGGGTGCTACGCGGCTGCATCTCGTCGACTTGAACGGCGCAGTTGCCGGCAAGCCGAGAAACGAGCTCGCCATTCGGGAGGTCGTGAGTGTGATCGGCGAGGAGATCCCGGTCCAGTTGGGCGGCGGCATTCGCGATCTCGATACGATCGA
>DASPYC010000162.1:0-10908 GCA_035636955.1 Casimicrobiaceae bacterium | reverse complement strand
CCCATGAAGCCGGCGACGAAGGGATCACGCGGCTGCTCGTAGAGCTCGCGCGGTGCGCCTTCTTGCGCGATCACCGCCTTGTTCATCACGATGATCCGGTCCGATACCGCCATCGCTTCCGCTTGATCATGCGTGACGTAGACGACGGTCAACGACAGCCGCTTTTGCAGATCGCGAATTTCCTCGCGCATCTGACGCCGCAGCCGCGCGTCCAGATTCGACAGCGGCTCGTCGAACAACAATACCGACGGTTCTAAAACGAGCGCTCGCGCGACGGCAACGCGCTGCTGCTGACCGCCCGAAAGCTCCGAGGGCAGCCGCTCATCAAATCCGGAGAGGCCGACGGTTGTCATTGCGATGCGCGCGCGTTCGTCGGCCTTGCCCTTGGCCATGCCCGACACAATCAGTCCGTAGCGGACGTTCTCCAGAACGCTCATGTGCGGAAAGAGCGCATAGCTCTGAAATACCATCGAGACGTCCCGCTCGGCGGCGGGCGTTTGCGTGACGTCGACCTCGCCGATGTGGATCGTGCCGCTCGTCGGCAATTCGAGTCCCGCAATCAAACGCAGCGTTGTCGTCTTGCCGCAGCCCGATGGCCCGAGCAATGTCACCAGCGTCCCGGCGGCGATATGAAACGAAATATCGCTGACGGCGGTGACCTCGCCGTAGCGCTTGGTGACGTTGCGAAACTCGATCGATGCCGCTTTCATCGCTAGTTCCGATTCATGCCGCTGTCCCACCGAGCTCGCCAACACCCGCCGTTGTCGCCCCGGGCGCGGCGACGGCGCGCCGACCCAGGCGACGCTCGCCCACCAGCTTCTGAATGATCCATATCGCAATCAGCATCAGCACGATCAAGACGGCGCTGTAGGCAATCGCCACGCCGTAATCGCCGTTGACCACTCGATTGATGATGTAGGTCGTCGCCCATTCATATTCCGCCGATACGAGAAAGATCACAGCGGACACTGTCGTCATTGCCCTCACGAAACTATAGACGAGCGCCGCCACGACGGCCGGCTTCAGCAGCGGCAGCAAGATCGTCCGCAACACGGTAAAGCCCCGCGCGCCAAGCGTTGTCGACGCTTCGTCCAGGCTCTTGTCGATCTGCGACATCGCAGCCATTCCCGCGCG
The DNA here is from genome assembly GCA_035636955.1 of Casimicrobiaceae bacterium. Lineage (GTDB taxonomy): Bacteria > Pseudomonadota > Gammaproteobacteria > Burkholderiales > Casimicrobiaceae > VBCG01. The sequence continues at coordinate 9,774 of DASPYC010000162.1, read as the reverse complement.
CACGCCCACCGGCATGTTGCGAAAAATATTGCAGACGATCAACACGAGCGCTGTGCCGGTGATCTCGATCGGCGGCACGTTGAATGCGAGGATGTAGGAGACGCCGATCACCGTTCCCGGAATGACGAAGGAGAGCATCGTACCGAACTCGAACGTCGATTGGCCGACGAATTTCTGGCGCGTGAGCAGGTACGCCGCAAGAATTCCCAACCCCGCGGTGAGCGGTGCTGCAATCGCCGACAGCTTTACCGTCGTCCAGAACGAGTTCCACGCGGCACCGGTCCAGAGAATCCCATGAGGGCCCCATTCGACGCCGAACGCCTTCACGTAATGCTTGAGCGTCGGCGTGTAGTCGCGACCCCACGTCTCGACGAAGCCGCCGACGAGCGCCATCGCATAGATCACGACGGTGAGCAGCGCCCACGGCAGCGCGATTCCATAGCAGAGTTTGCGCGTCAAGTTGGGCAGCGGCGTGGGAAGGCCGGAGTCGCCTTTGCCGGAAAGCGCTGTATAGACTTTGCGCCCGATCGCACGGCGTTGGAGGAAAAATGCCGCCAGCGCGAATACCAAGAGCACGATGCCAAGCGTCGCTGCGCGGCCCTGGTCGAGCTGCGCGCCAACGACCGAGAAGAAGATTTCGGTCGACAGCACGCCGAAGTTACCGCCGAGGATGATCGGATTCCCGAAATCGGCGATCGACTCGATGAAAGAAATCAGGAAAGCGTTGGCGATACCCGGCCGCATCAAGGGCAGCGAGACATCGATGAACGTGCGCCACCGGTTGGCGCGGAGCGTCAGCGCCGCTTCTTCCATCGACGGCGACACGCCTTCGACGACGCCGATGAGCACGAGAAACGCAATCGGCGTGAACGCAAAGATCTGCGCCAGCAGCACGCCTTGCAATCCGTAGATCCAGCGCGTGGGCTGGACGTGGAACGCCCATTCGAGGAATTGGTTGATGAGCCCGGAGCGGCCGAACAGCAGAATCAGGCCGAGACCGATCACGAACGGCGGCGTGATGATGGGCAGTACAGACAACACGCGTAGAAACTTCTTGTAGGGAAACGCAGTGCGCGTAACGATCAATGCGAATGCGAGTCCCAGCCCCGTCGACAACACCGCGCACAGTATGGCGAGGACCAGCGTGTTCCAGGCGACGCCGCAACGGGTGTTGCCGGTGATGCACGACAAGCCCCATACTTTTTCGGTGAACAGTCGAGTGAGGAAGGCCGACACCGAAAATGCGCCGTCATTGTCTTGTACGGCCTGCACCAGGATCTTCACGACCGGGAAAAATGTGAATGTCGTCACGAGCAGCGCGACTGCAACGACGCTGCCGGCGACAAACGCATCGCCTTTGAAGAAGCCTCTTTCGGCCAAGCCCACTGAAAACAGCATTGCGAAGGCGGTCGCCGTGAGCGTCGCGCCGAGCCCGATCCCGTACTGCCCGATCGCGAGTGCGGACAGCCGGCTTAGCGATTCAAATACAACACCACGCGGCCCGATCGCGAATCCTTGCAAGGCGAGATAGATAAATCCGATGGCGCCGAGCGCGATCAATCCGTTGGCGCGGCTGTGTCGCGCGACCGTCGGACGGAGGAGAGGCACGAAAGCCGCGAGGACGAGACCCAGCGGCAACAGCCACGTCCGGCCGTGCGTCAACGCTTGCAAAAGCGCCGGCGCATTGTCCTTGGCGGTGAAATCCTTGATCCAGCCGATGCCAAGCAAGGAGTCTTGCACCGAATACCATGGAACGAACAGAAAGCCCGCCGCGCCGATTGCGAGCCACAACAGCAACGTGCGGCGAAGAGGGCTCAAAGAAGCACGTCGTCGATGAACGCGTCCGGCATTACGAAGGACTCAGGGCTAGGGCATCAATGCGGAAGGGCATTGATATCCTTTTCCCACCGCTCGAGCAGATGTCGCCGCGTTTCGCTCGAACCGAACTTCTCGAAATCGTAGTCGATGACTTTGACGTCCGAGAGCTTCGGCACGAGCGGCGGCAGCGGTACATTGCGATTCGTCGGGATCGCATACTCTTTCACGTCGAGCCCGACCTTTTGTCCTTCTACCGACAATGCCCAATCGACAAATTTCTTGGCGGCGTCGGCGTTGTGCGTGCCTTTGATGATCGCGATCGATCCGACCTCGTAGCCGACGCCTTCGCACGGCAATACCGGCTCGACCGGAAAACCTCTTACGATCTCGTTGATCGCGCCGTGCAGCACCGTGCTGCCGAGCGCCGTTTCACCGCGCGTGACGGCGGTCATCGGTCCGATGCCCGAACGTGCGTACTGATTGACGTTCTTGTGGACCTCCGCAAGATATTTGAACGCCTCGTCTTCGCCGAAGACCTGCACCAGCGTCGCCAGCATCAAGTACGCGGTTCCCGACGAGTTCGGGTTGCCCAGCATGATCTCGCCCTTGTAGACCGGACTGGTCAAGTCCTTCCAGCACTTCGGGATCGGCAGCTTGCGTTTCGCCATGACTTCGCTGTTGTAGCCGAGCGCGATGATACCGCCGTAGACCCCCGCAACGCGGTTTTTCGACATGTCGGAAATGCGGCGGGCCCAAGGATAAAGCTCCGCGACGTTCGGCGATCGATATTCGTCGAGCAATCCTTCTTCGGCCGCCTGCAGATACGAATCCGCAGCGCCCGCCCACCAAATGTCGCCGCGCGGATTCCCACGCTCCGCCTTGATCTGCGCCAGCATTTCGCCGGTGGCCTTTTGGATGACGGCGACCTTCGTTCCGCTCACGCGCTCGAAGCCGACGGCCATGCCCTGACACCACGCGGTATTGGGAGAGCTGCAGTAAAGGTTTAGCTGACCTTGCGCGACCGCCGGCAGCGGGAGCAGCAACGATGCCAGGACGACAAACGTCCGTCTCATTTTGCGACGCTGCCCACTTCCTTGTCCCACCGCTCGAGCAACCGCTTGCGCTCGGCCGACAACCCGTACTTCGCGAAGTCATAGTTGATGAGCTTGATATCGGCGACCCTAGGCGACAGCGGCGAGATTGGCGTTGCGACGTTCGACGGAAGCTGGAACTGCTTCGCCTGCGCGGCGAGAACCTGCGCTTTGGGCGTCAATGCCCAATCGTAGAATTTTTTCGCGTTCTCCAGATTGCGTGCGCCTTTGACGATCGACAGCGAACCGATCTCATAGCCGGTACCCTCGCAAGGCGCGACGGCTTTCACCGGAAAACCGGCCTGCGCTTCGGTGATGACGTCGTGAATGAAGCTGATGCTGGCGAGCGTCTCGCCGCGCGCCGCAGCCTTGATCGGACCGACGCCCGAACGCGGATAGTTGTTGATGTTCTTGTGCAGTGCCTTAAGATATTTGAAACCCTCTTCTTCGCCCATTACCTGCACGAGCGTCGCGATCGCCGTGTACGCAGTGCCCGATGCGTTGGGATTCGCCATCTGCACCTCTCCCGCGAATTCCGGCTTGATCAAATCTTTCCAGCATGCGGGCGCGGCAAGTTTCTTTTTCGCGAGCAGCTCGCTGTTGTAGCCCATGCCGAGCGCGCCGAGGTACATCCCGACGGTCCGGTATTTCGATTGTTCGGCTTGTCGCTGCGCCCAGGGCTGCAATTGCGCCAACAGCGGCGATTTGTATTCGTCGAGCAGCCCTTGCTCGGCTGCCTGCAAGTGCGGATCGCCCGTTCCGCCGAACCAAATGTCCAGCTTGGGATTGGCCTTTTCCGCTGCGATCTGCGCAAACGATTCGCCGGAGCCTTTCAACGTCAATCCAACCTTGATGCCGGTCTCCTTTTCGAATTCCGTTGCCGCGAGCGAGCACCATTCAGCCTGCACTGGGCAGATCACGTTCAACTGCTGCGCAAAGGCCGACGTCGCGCAGGTCGACGCGATTGCCAGTGCGATCGCGACGTTGCGCACGCGACGTTGCGCCGATCGACATGAGGTCATGCGGCTCCCCCTCTCTTTTGGCCGGATTTATCAGCAGCCTGTAGTATTCCAACATCGCATTCGATGACCGTCAACCTGCCATGCGTAGATCCGACAGGTCCATTCGCCTGGGAATCGATCTCGGCGGCACGAAGATCGAGATTCTCGCGCTCGACCCGCAGGGCGCCGAGCGCTTTCGACAGCGCGTGCCCACGCCACAAGGGGATTACGCGGCGATCCTTCGTACCATTTCGACATTGGTCGATGCTGCTGAACAAACGCTTCGTGTAGTGGGCAGCGTCGGCATCGGGACTCCAGGCTCGATCTCGCGCGCAACGGGACTCTTGCGCGGCTCGAATTCAGTGTGCATGAACGGTAAGCCGATCAAGCGGGATCTCGAGCAGCTGCTTGGACGCGAAGTCCGGATCACCAATGACGCCAATTGCTTCGCGCTGTCGGAGGCCTCCGATGGCGCGGGTTGCGGATTCGGCGTTGTTTTTGGCGTGATACTGGGCACCGGCGTTGGCGGGGGCATTGTCGTTGGCGGACGCGTGCTCGATGGACCCAACGCGATCGCCGGCGAATGGGGTCACAATCCGCTGCCGTGGCCGCGCGACGACGAGCGTCCCGGCGATACGTGCTTTTGCGGACATTTCGGCTGCATCGAGACGTTTCTCGCCGGACCTGCGCTTGAGCGTGATCATGCGCGCGCGACAGGCGAGGTGCTGACAACCCATGCAATTGTCGAGCGCGTCCGCAGCGGCGATGCAGCCAGCACTGCGATACTCGGGCGCTACGAAGAGCGGCTCGCCCGCGCGCTTGCGCATGTGATGAATATTCTCGATCCGGACGCGATTGTGTTGGGCGGCGGGCTGTCCAACATCGAATCGCTCTACGTCAACGTGCCGAAGAAGTGGGACCCGTGGGTGTTTTCCGATCGCATCGACACGCGCTTGCTGAAGCACGTCCACGGCGATGCGAGTGGTGTGCGCGGTGCAGCGTGGTTGTGGCCGGTGTCTGCGCAAGCCGGATAAACGTCGGGCCGCGGATGCACGTCACCTGCAGTCACATGTTCGTGTAATTGGGACCGCCGCCGCCTTCGGGCGGCACCCAATGAATATTCTGGCGTGGATCCTTGATGTCGCACGTCTTGCAGTGAACGCAATTTTGCGCGTTGATCTGCAGCCGTTTGGGCGGCCGTAGCGCGGCAATGGCCATCGTGCTCTGCGATTCGTCATCGTTTTGTCCTTCGCGATCTTCGGCCACTTGCGACGGAGGCGGCGCGGCATCGACGAATTCGTACACGCCCGCGGGACAGTAGCGTGTCTCCGGTCCCGCATACAGCCGCAGGTTGATGTCGACAGGAACGGTTGGGTCGCGGAGCTGCAAGTGCACCGGCTGGTTTTCCTCGTGGTTGGTATTCGACAGATAGACCGATGACAACTTATCGAACGTTACGACGCCGTCGTATTTCGGATACGCGACTTGCGGCATGTCGTCCGCGGCGTGCAGCGTTGCATGGTCGGGCTCGCCGTGGTGCAACGTCCATGGCACAAGCGCGCCCAGACCGAGATCGTTTAGCCACATGTGAACGCCGCCGTGCACCGTGCCCGCCCACATTCCCCATTTGAGGCCCGGCTTTACGTTGCGCACTTTGTAGAGATCGTCGTACACCCATGACGTGCGATACGCGCGTTGGTACTCGCTGAGATCATCGTTTGCGCGGCCCGTCATCAACGCTGCAGCGGCTGCTTCGGCAGCCAGCATGCCGGTTTTCATCGCGTTGTGGGAGCCCTTGATCCGCGGCAGGTTGACGAAACCTGCCGCGCAACCGATCAGCGCGCCGCCGGAAAATGTCAGTTGCGGCACCGATTGCAGGCCGCCCTCATTGATCGCGCGCGAACCGTATCCGATCCGTTTGCCGCCCTTGAACGTCGGCCGAATGGCCGGATGCAACTTGAAGCGCTGGAATTCGTCGTAGGGCGAGAGGTGCGGATTGCTGTAGTTCAAGTGAATGACGAAGCCGACGGACACGAGGTTGTCGCCCCAGTGGTAGATGAACGACCCGCCACCCGTGTGGCTGTCAAGGGGCCACCCCTGCGTGTGCACGACCAGACCGCGCTGGTGCTTGTCGGCCGCAACCTCCCACAATTCCTTGAGCCCGATTCCATACATCTGCGGGTCGATATTTTCTCGCAGCCCAAAGCGAGCCATCAACGTTTCCGAAAGCGAACCGCGGCAGCCTTCGGCGAATAACGTGTATTTGGCGTGGAGCTCCATGCCAGGTTGGTATTCCGCCTTGTGCGATCCGTCGCGCGCGACGCCCATGTCGCCTGTCGCCACGCCGCGCACCGCGCCGTCTTCGGTGAACAAGACTTCGGTGGCCGCGAAGCCGGGATAAATTTCGACGCCGAGCGCCTCGGCTTGCTTCGCAAGCCACCGACAAACGTTACCGAGGCTTACGATGTAATTGCCGCTGTTGTCCATCAGCCGCGGCAGCATCCAGTTCGCAATTCGATAAGCACGATGCGCGCTCAATATCAGGAAGCGATCATCGGTGACAGGCGTGTCGAGCGGCGCGCCGCCGGAGCGCCAATCCGGAATCAGTTCGTTCAGCGCTATCGGATCGATGACTGCGCCGGAAAGAATGTGGGCGCCAATCTCCGAACCCTTTTCGATGATGCAAACGGAGATTTCGTGGCTTTGCTGTTGCGCGATCTGCTTCAAGCGAATCGCTGCCGACAAGCCCGCCGGGCCGCCCCCGACGATGACCACGTCGTAGTCCATCGATTCGCGTGTCACGCTCCCCCCGAAATGGCGCTCATTGGTATGCCCCACGCTTGCGGCCGCTGCCGCCCGCCGCTCCCCTCGGGGAGTAATTTGCTCTTGGCCGATGCGGAGGCGGTGCTCATGGGACCATCGCCTATAATTCCAGCTTCCGCGCCCGTCGTCCATTCGCGCGTCGTGTTTTTGCGGCGATCTCGGGCGATTGTTGTCACGCACTTTAGCGAACGGCGGCGAGCCGAAACAGTCAACGCTCTCAATGGACAAGCTCTGGACACCGTCGGCGGCTCGCGTCGAACAGGCGACGATCACCGATTTCGCGCGCGCACATGGTTTCGCGCCGTCCGATTACCACGCGCTGTGGCGATGGTCCGTGGAGCGCCGCGATGTCTTTTGGCGCGCGCTATGGGACTACGCGGGCGTGATCGGCGATCCCGGCGACCGGATTCTCGTCGACGGCGACCGGATGCCCGGAGCGCGATGGTTCCCGGACGCGTCGCTCAACTACGCGCAAAACCTGCTCGAGCGCAGACATGCCGATGATCAGGACGATGCGTTGGTATTTTGGGGCGAGGACAAGGTGCGGCGCCGTATCTCTCACGCCGACGTCAGGGCCACCGCATCCCGTGTTGCGGCCGGTCTCAAGGCCGAGGGCATCGGGCCGGGCGATCGTGTTGCGGCCTATCTGCCCAACATGCCCGAAACGATCATAGCGATGCTGGGCACGACTGCGCTCGGCGCGGTCTGGTCATCATGCTCGCCCGACTTCGGCGTACAAGGCGTCGTCGATCGGTTTGGACAGATCGAGCCAACGGTTCTCTTCGCCGTCGACGGCTATTGGTACAACGGCAAGCTCATACCGGTGCTCGACAAGGTCGCCGCGATCCTCGCCAGACTGCCGACGGTCAAGCGCGTTGTCGTCGTTCCCTATTTGCAGCAGGCGCCCGGCGTGTCGGCCGTGGACAATGCAGTCGGCTGGGACGTTTTTCTCGCGCCACATGCCGGTGGCGCGATCGACTATCCGCAGCTTCCGTTCGATCATCCGTTGTTCGTGCTCTATTCGTCTGGAACGACCGGCGTGCCGAAGTGCATCGTGCATGGCGCAGGCGGAACGCTTCTCCAGCATCTCAAGGAACATCTGCTGCACGGTGATTTGAAGCGCGGCGATCGGCTGTTCTATTTCACGACGTGCGGTTGGATGATGTGGAACTGGCTCGCGTCCGGGCTTGCGGGCGGCGCGACACTGCTGCTCTACGACGGGTCGCCGTTCATCCAGCGCGGCCGCATTCTGTGGGAGCTTGCCGACCTCGAAAAGATGACGCACTTCGGAACGTCGGCGAAGTACATCGACGCCAGCAAGAAAATCGCGTTGGTGCCGCGCAAAGACTACGATCTGCGCAGCGTCCGCACGGTGTTCTCAACCGGCAGCCCCCTCGCGCCGGAAAGCTTCGATTACGTCTACCAATGCGTCAAGGACGACGTCTGCGTGTCGTCGATTTCCGGTGGCACGGACATCATCTCGTGTTTTGCGCTCGGCAATCCGACGTTGCCGGTGTGGCGCGGCGAGCTGCAATGCCGTGGGCTGGGCTTGGATGTGGACGTGTTCGACGAAAACGGCCACTCCATCCGCGGCGAAAAGGGTGAGCTCGTCTGCAAGGCGCCGTTCCCGTCAATGCCGATCGGATTCTGGAACGATCCCGACGGCACGAAGTATCGCGCCGCCTATTTCGAACGTTTCCCCGGTATCTGGTGTCATGGTGACTGGGTGGAATTGACCGAACATGACGGCATGATCATCTACGGACGCTCTGATGCAACGCTCAACCCGGGCGGCGTGCGAATCGGCACCGCGGAGATCTACCGGCAGGTGGAGCAGATGCCGGAAATCATCGAGAGCCTTGTCATCGGCCAGGATTGGCCGCCGAACGAAATCGGCGACGTGCGTGTCGTGTTGTTCGTCAAGCTGCAGGACGGACAGTCGCTCGACTCGGTGCTCGAGGAGAAGATCAAGCAGCACATTCGCGCAAACACGACACCGCGGCACGTTCCTGCGAAGGTCGTCCAGGTCACGGACATACCACGCACCAAGAGCGGCAAGATCGTTGAGCTTGCCGTGCGCAACGTCGTGCACGGCCGCGACGTGAGGAATATTGAGGCGCTCGCGAATCCCGAAGCGCTCGAGCAGTATCGCGATCGCGAGGAGCTCCGTACTTAGGCGGATCGTTCCGGTCGCATTCCAATGAACCTGCTCGCGATCCTCGCGGCCCTTGGCCTAGAGCAATGGCACGCGTTCCGCTGGCGCGCCGGTGCGGAACGCGCATTTGTCGGCTATGTTCGCCGGCTCGAACGCAAGCTCAACGGGGGAACTGCGGGACAGGGCGCCGTTGCGACGGCGTTGGCCGTCATTCCGCCAGTCGGCATTGCCGTGCTTGTATGGTGGGCTGCCGACGAAGTCCATCCGCTGCTTGCGCTGGTCTGGAATGCGGCGATTCTTTATCTGCTGATGGGCTTTCGCCGTTTCAGTCACGCCGTCTCCGTCATTATCGAAGCGCTGAGGGAGAACGACGTGACGACGGCGCGGCGCGCGCTGTCCGGCTGGCGCGGCGGCTGGGTCGGCGAGCTCGGCAGTGACGAGATCGCGCGACTCTCGATCGAGCAGGGCCTGACCGATGCCTATCGGCAGGTCTTCGCCGTGTTGTTCTGGTTCATCGTGCTCCCGGGTCCGACCGGTGCGGTGCTGTATCGGGCGGCCGTCCTGCTTGCCGACGAATGGAAAGGTATCGCGCCCGGCGACGATGCGACGCCGATCACGCGATCGCAAACGGAATTCGGAAAGCCGGCGCGCTGGCTGCTCGCGCTGCTCGATTGGATACCCGCGCGCCTCACGGCATTGAGCTTTGCCATCGTCGGCGATTTCGAGGACGCCGCCTACTGTTGGCGCATGCAGGCGAAGAGCTGGCCCGAAACGGAAGGGGGCGAACCGATCGGCATCGTGCTTGCGAGCGGCGCGGGCGCGTTGGGTATCCAGATCGGCGGACCGTTGCAGCAGCTTGGCGGCGAACCCTATTTTCGGCCCGATC
>DASPYC010000161.1:0-21381 GCA_035636955.1 Casimicrobiaceae bacterium | reverse complement strand
TTCCGCATCGATCCTTTGTTGGAAATAGCCTTGGCGATACAACAGGCCGACGCCGACGAAGGGGATCCGCATGTCGCTCGCAGACTTGCAACAGTCGCCGGCGAGGATGCCAAGACCGCCCGAATAGATCGGCAGACTTTCGTGAAAACCGAATTCAGCGCAAAAGTACGCGATCAGATCATCTTGCGCGAGTCCCGTCGTCGCGCCGCGTGCCGCCCGCTCGCCGTGATATGTGTCGTACGCCGACAAAATCCCATTGAAGTTGTCGAGAAAGACAGGATCGTCGGCAGCCGCGAGCAAACGCGCCTCGTCGACGCGCCGGAGAAACGCCTTGGGACTCTGCCCGATCGCATTCCACAATGTCGGATGCAAGCGCGCAAAGAGCTCGCGTGTCGCGCGGTCGAAGCTGTACCAGAGATTGCCCGCGAGATCCTCGAGCCTCGCAAGCCGCTCCGGGATTCGAGGATTGACCTCGACGACATATGGCGTGCCGGGCAACGAAGTCAAGGCAGGAAAAGACCCTGAAAGGCGACTTCAATCGACGGCGACCGGCCGCTTGACGTCGTCGAGCAAGTCTTCGGATTCGCCGCGTTGCTCGTCGCGCTCGTGCGCCAGCTGCGACAGATAGTCGGCCGTGATGTCGCCGGTGATGTACTTGCCGTCGAAGCACGATGCTTCGAACTCTTTTAGCGCCGGGTTGGTGGCGCGCACAGCGGACTTCAACGCGTCGAGATCCTGATAGATCAGCAAATCGGCGCCGATCTCGTGCGCGATCTCGGCTTCGTTGCGGCCGGTGGCCACGAGCTCGCGCTGGTTCGGCATGTCGATCCCGTAGACATTCGGAAAGCGCACCGGCGGGCTGGCCGAGGCGAAATACACTTTGCGCGCACCGGCTTCGCGCGCCATCGACACGATCTCGCGCGATGTAGTGCCGCGGACGATGGAGTCGTCGACCAGCAACACGACTTTGTCGGCGAATTCCATCCCGATCGGATTCAGCTTGTGACGAACGCTCTTCTTACGCATCGCCTGCCCGGGCATGATGAACGTACGGCCGATATAGCGATTCTTGACGAAGCCTTCGCGGTATTTGAGGCCGAGCGTGTTGGCAAGTTCAAGCGCCGACGGGCGGCTCGAGTCCGGAATCGGAATGACAACATCGATATCGTGCGCTTCTCGAATCGTGCGTATCTTGCGCGCCAGCTCGCCACCCATCTTGAGCCGCGATTCGTACACCGACGCGCCGTCCATCACGGAATCGGGCCGCGCCAGATACACATATTCGAAGATGCACGGATTGAGCGACGGATTCTCTGCGCATTGACGCGAATGGAAATCGCCCGCCTGGCCGACGAATATCGCTTCGCCCGGCGCTATGTCGCGCAACACTGAAAAACCGAGCGGCTCGAGCGCGACCGATTCGGATGCGACCAGATATTCCGTTCCACCCATCGCTTCGTTGGCGCCGACGACCAGCGGCCGGATACCGTAGGGATCGCGAAAAGCCAGCATGCCGTAGCCCGCGATCATCGCGACGACCGCATAGGCGCCGCGACAACGTCGATGCACGCCCGCGACTGCCTTGAAAATTGCATTGGGATCGAGCCGGTGATGCTGCGCTGCGCGCTCGAGCTCGAGCGCCAGCACGTTCAGCAGCACCTCACTGTCGGAGTTTGTGTTGACGTGGCGGAAATCGAGCTGGAACAGCTCACGCTTCAGCGCCTCGCTGTTCGTCAGGTTGCCGTTGTGCCCGAGCGTGACGCCGAACGGCGAATTGACGTAGAACGGCTGCGATTCAAGGTCAGAGAAGGCAGATCCCGCCGTCGGATAGCGGCAATGGCCGATGCCGGAATTGCCGTTCAGCTCGCGCATGTTGCGCGTGCGAAACACATCGCGGACGTAGCCCGGTCCCTTCCACACGTGGAACACCTGCCCCTCCGACGTCGCGATGCCCGCGGCGTCCTGCCCGCGGTGCTGCAACAACAGCAGCGCGTCGTAGAGGAGCTGATTGACCGGCGTATGCGCAACACCGCCGACGATTCCGCACATGGCGAATCTATGCCTTAATCTTCACGGGCGCAGACCGCGCGCCCTCACGCGAATAATCAAGCCGTTCCGCCCATTGCGGCGGCAGCCATGGCTTGAACGACAGCGCCAGCACCACGAGTGGCGGCGCAAGCGTTGCATTCTGCCACCAATCGGCGCGCGGCAACGACGTGATACCGGCTACCAAGACGAATGCCAGAACGAGCAGCAATCCGCGCGCCAATCCGAATATGGAGCCTAAAAAGCGATCTACAAACCCCAGGCCGGCTGCGCGGATGGCACGCGCCAGCGGATAGGCGATCACGGCGCCCAAAAGCAGTGCACCGATCAAGATTACTGCGAACGCGATCAGGTAACGCACGGCAGGATGACCGAAATCGGGAATCCATGCGCCCACAACGGGCGTGAACGCCAACGCGGCAATGAAGCCCACGACCCATGCGATCAACGCGATCAGCTCGCGCACCACACCGCGAACGAACGCGAACAACGTCGACAGCGCGATGACGAGGATGACGACGGCGTCGAAGACCGTCATGCGGCGACCGGAAATGGGTTCAAAATGGGGCGAGCGGGCCGAGAGCGCGAAGGCCCGCAGCGAGGCCCGAGATAGTACATAGGTACAGCGAGGGCCGAGCGAGGAAACGGGGGCATTATCTCGGCAAACGCTAACACGAGCAGAGCGAGTGTTAAGCGCAGCGGCGTTTGCTCCAAAGCTATCGGCCCGCGCAGCTCATTTTGCCGACGCCACAATGCCGCTCTGCCCCTCGCCTTTGAGTTTGTCGCGAACGCCGTTTGCAGCATCGCGCGACGGATAGGGACCGACCCGAACGCGCCACAATGTCCCGCGGCTCGTCTTGAGCGGCTCCGTATAGGCCGGATATCCCGAACGCTTCAGGCGACCGGCGAGCGCGTTGGCTCCCTTATCGTCGGAATAGGCGGCAAGCTGAACGGCAAAGCCTTCACGGACGGCTTGCGCCGATGCCGTTGCGGTATCCGGCGGCGCGGCGAATGGCGACTTCGCTTCGCTTTTCGCGGTCGAGGTCTCCGGCGCGGTGGCAATCGGTGCAGAGGTGGGCGGCGGCGGCGCAGCCGGGGTCGTAATCTTGTCCGAAGAAATCGCCGTGTCGTATTTCGATATCTTCGTCGGCGGAGCAACGACCGCTCTTTCGGCGTCGGCGACCGATTTGTTTGCGGGCGTATCCGACTGCGACGGCGTATCCTTGCGCGCTTCCAACGCCTTCGTCGATGGCGCCTCCGATTTTCCTTGCGGCGCGTTCAACCGATTGACGAACTTGCCGTCATCGACTGGCGGAATCTTGACTGCAACATCATCGCCGAGCGGTTTCGGATCGCTTTCGAGCAGCATGGGCACGATGACCGCCGCGCCCAGCGCCAGCACGATGGCGCCGATCAATCGCCGGCGCGCGCGCCGGCGTAATTCGTCAACGTTGATATCGGCCGGTTCAGCCATTAGGGAACCTCTGGGAGAGCCCCGCACGATTGCGAAGACCGCGTTTCGAGGGGGATACCTCATTTGTCAACTGAGGCAGCGAGCGACGCGTACTGAGCGTACGCGAGCGAAGATGCGACAAAGTAGACTGCCCGAAACGCGGCCTTCCCCTTGGGCTGCGGCAAAATGCGGCGCCTGCTTCGCCGCACTCCTCGGTAGTAGGTCCTACTACAACCTTCGTAGCTACGGCCGCCGCTTCGCGGCTTAACGCTCGATCCGCTCGCGTTAGCCTTCGCTGAAACAAGGTTTTCGTGCGTCTCGCAATCATCCGCATTTTGCAAAGCAGCGCAATCGCGCGGGGCTCTTCCAGAGGTTCCTAGGGATGGGAAAAGTTTTCTGGGACCGAGCGGTGCGCGGCGAGCGCTGCAGCGACCGTGAGAAACGATCCGAACACGATGATTCTATCAGCGTTGGACGCCGCATCGCGCGCGGCGCGAAATGCGGACGCGATTGTATCGAACGCGTGGATCGCCGTTTGTGCAACGCCCGCGGCGCGAAGCTTTTCAATGATCATCAGCGCGGGAGCCCCGCGCGCGCCCGGAAGCCCGGCCAGGTACCAATGATCGATTCGCGGCTTGACCGCGTCGATCACGCTGCCAATGTCCTTGTCCGCGTACATCCCGAACACCGCATAGGTTTCTGGATGAAACCCCATGGCGCCGAGTGAAGCGGCCAGCACGCGGGCCGCATGCGGATTGTGCGCGACATCGAGGACAATCGTCGGACGCCCAGGCAACACCTGAAATCGCCCCGGCAGCTCCACCGAAACCAATCCTTCGCGAATGGCGCCGGTGGTGATCGGAACGCGGTCGCGCAACACGTCGAGCGTCGCCAAGGCAGCCGATGCGTTGCCGAATTGATAATCGCCGCGCAGCGCCGGCACGGGCAAGCCATAGCGTTCGCCTCCAGGTCCGCGATAACGCCATTGCCTCCCCTCGGCGATGAAATCGAAATCGCGACCGATGCGCAGCAGCCGTGCACCGATGCTCTCGGCGTGCTCTATGAGCGCTGCGGGCGGATTGCGCTCGGCGCAAACGACCGGCCGGCCGGAACGGAAGATGCCCGCTTTCTCGCGCCCGATGTCCTCGCGCGTCGGGCCCAGATAGTCGATATGGTCGAGATCGACGCTCGTCACGACTGCGACGTCGGCATCGATCAGATTCACCGCGTCGAGACGTCCACCCAAGCCAACTTCGAGCACGAGCACGTCGAGCTTCACGCGCGCGAAGAGCCACAGCGCGGCGAGCGTGCCGAATTCGAAATAAGTGAGCGGCGTTGCGACGTCGTTTGCGCCGCCGATTCGCGCATCCTCCACCGCGCCGAACGCAGCGAGCAGATCGTCGTCCGCAACGAACGCTCCCGCAATGCGAACGCGCTCGTTGTATCGCTCGAGGTGCGGCGACGTGTACAGACCGACGCGATAACCGCCGCAGCGCAGGATCGCCTCGAGCATCGCGCACGTCGAGCCCTTGCCGTTGGTGCCCGTGACGGTGATCACCGGGCACGCGGGCACGAGCGAAAGTCGCGACGCGACATCGCGCACGCGTTCGAGACCCATCGCGATCAACTTCGGATGCAGCGTTTCGAGATACGCGAGCCAGCCCGCGAGCGTCGTCGGGCGCGTCATCGTTGAAGGATTTTTGGGCTCGGATCCGGTCAAGCGGGCGGGGTGGGCTGCCGCGTCAGCATCGTCAGCAGACGCGCGAGCTCATCGCGCAACTGCCGCCGATCGACGATCATGTCGAGCGCGCCCTTTTCAACCAAGAATTCGGCGCGCTGAAACCCCTCGGGTAATTTTTCCCGCACGGTATGCTCGATCACGCGCGGCCCCGCAAAGCCGATCAATGCGCCCGGCTCCGCGAGCACGAGATCCGCGACGAAGGCGAACGAGGCGGAAACACCGCCCATCGTCGGATCGGTCAGGATCGACACAAAGGGTAACCGCGCTCTCGTGAGTTCTTGCAGTACGGCGGTGGTCTTCGCCATCTGGAACAGCGAATTGACGCCCTCTTGCATCCGTGCGCCGCCGGACGCGGCGATGCACACGTACGGTACGCGATTCTCGAATGCCACGCGAACGCCGCGAACGAAACGCTCGCCGACCACGGACCCCATCGATCCGCCCATGAACTCGAACTCGAACACGGCCAGCACGAGCGGTACGGACTTGACGCTGCCTTGCATGACGATCAGCGCGTCCATCTCGCCTGTTTCGTCGAGCGCGGCCACGAGTCGCTCCGAATACTTTTTCTGGTCCTTGAATTTGAGCGTGTCGATGGGAACGACTTCGGAGCCGATCTCGAAGCGACCTTCCGGATCGAGAAGCTGCTCGATGCGAAGCCGCGCGGATACTCGCGAATGGAAACCGCACTTCGGGCAGACCATCAGATTCTTCTCGAGATCGGTCCGGTAGAGCACGGTCTCGCACGAGACGCATTTGATCCACAGACCTTCGGGCACCGGCGTCTTGCGCACGCCCGGCGTGCTTTTGATACGCGGCGGCAGAAGTTTGGTGAGCCAGCTCATCGATGCAGATTCATTTAGGCCGCGCGTTTTCGTTCCATCGCGTCGAGCGCGTGACGGATGCCGGCTAACCAATGGCCAGCCCGTGCAGCCGCTTCGCCCGGTGGTGACTGCTCGATTTCTTCGATGATGCGACTGCCGATTACAACTGCGTCAGCATGTGCGGCGATTGCGCTTGCGCTCCTCGCGTCTCGAATGCCGAAGCCGACGCCCACAGGTAGACGAACGTGGCGGCGGATTTCCGCCAGTCTTCGCGCAACATCGGCAGTGTCGATGTGCGCTGCGCCCGTGACGCCCTTGAGCGAGACGTAGTAAACATAGCCGCGCGCGAGTGCTGCAACCGCTGCAACCCGAGCGTCCGGCGTCGTGGGCGACACCAGGAATATCGGGGCGATCTCGCGCGCATGCAACAGCCGCGAAAAATCGGCCGCTTCTTCGGGCGGGTAATCGACGACCAGAACGCCGTCGACACCGGCTTCTGCGGCGCGGTCGGCGAACAACGTCTCGCCCATCGCTTCGATCGGATTCGCGTAGCCCATCAGCACGATCGGCGTCGTTCGATCGCGCACTCGGAAGTCGTGCACGACCGCAAGCACATCGCGCAGCCCCACGCGTTGGAGAAGCGCGCGCTCCGACGCGCGTTGAATGACCGGGCCGTCGGCCATCGGATCGGAGAAGGGCACGCCGAGCTCGATAATATCGGCTCCCGCGGCGGCGATTGCTTCGAGCAGCGCCGGCATCGTCGCGAGTGTCGGGTCGCCGACGGTCACATACGGAATCAGCGCCGTGCGGCCGGCAGACCGTAGCTTGGCGAAGGTGGCGTCGATCCGATTCAATGCGTAAGCGCTGTTGGATGAGCGCGGTTATCGGCGCGACGGATCGCACTCGGGACGGCAATAAAACTTGAGACCCGACCGTTCGGCAACCGTGTTCATATCCTTGTCGCCCCGGCCGGAGAGATTCACGAGCACGATCGCATCGCGCGAGAGCGTCGGTGCCAACTTCGCCGCGTAGGCGAGCGCGTGCGCGGATTCGAGCGCAGGAATGATGCCCTCGATGCGGCAGCAATCGTGGAATACCGCGAGAGCTTCCTCATCCGTGATCGTCACATACTCGGCGCGGCCGCTGTCCTTCAGCCACGCATGCTCGGGACCCACACCAGGGTAGTCGAGACCGGCCGAAACGGAGTGCGTTTCGAGGATTTGCCCATCATCATTTTGCAACAGATACGTCCTATTCCCGTGCAAAACACCCGGACGACCCGCTGTCAGCGATGCGGCGTGCTTGCCGGTTGCGACGCCTTCGCCGGCCGCCTCGACGCCAACGAGCTTGACGGCGTCGTGCGTGAGATACGGATAGAAAATGCCCATCGCGTTGCTGCCGCCGCCCACGCAGGCGATCACGTAATCGGGTTGCCGTCCGGCGGCCTCCGGCATCTGCACCAGGCACTCGCGGCCGATCACGCTTTGGAAATCGCGGACCATCATTGGATAGGGATGCGGTCCCGCCACACTGCCGATGATATAGAACGTGCTCTCGACGTTGGTCACCCAATCGCGCATCGCTTCGTTCAACGCGTCCTTCAGCGTCTTTGAGCCCGACGTGACCGGCACGACCGACGCGCCGAGAAGCTTCATCCGAAAAACGTTTTGCGCCTGGCGCTTCACGTCCTCGGTGCCCATGTAGACGACGCACTCCATTCCGAAACGCGCGGCGACGGTCGCGGCCGCGACGCCGTGTTGGCCGGCGCCGGTTTCGGCAATGACGCGATTCTTGCCGAGCCGGCACGCCAGCAGCGCTTGGCCGATGCAGTTGTTGATCTTGTGCGCGCCTGTGTGATTCAGGTCTTCGCGCTTCAACCAGATTTGCGCGCCGCCGAGATCGCGCGACCAGCGCTTGGCGTGATAGACAGGCGAAGGCCGGCCGACATAATGCTTGAGCTCGTACGCGAATTCGGCGCGGAAGTCGGCGTCGTCGCGGTAGCGCGCGTATTGGGACTTGAGCTCGTCGAGGGCGCGGATCAGCGTTTCCGCGACGAAAACGCCGCCGTATTGACCGAAATGGCCGCGCTCGTCAGGCAGGTCATACACGCCCGGTTGGTCCGCCATCCGCATTGCGCACTCCTTGCATGAACGCCGCGATCCGCTTTGCGTCCTTCAGCCCGCGACGCGGTCGCCCCTCGGCATCGCGCTCCTCGACGCCCGAGGAAACGTCGACCCCCCAGGGTCTCACTTCGCGGATCGCGTGTTCCACATTCTGCGGATCAAGTCCGCCCGACAACACGATGGGCCGGCGCAAATGCTCGCGCACGGCACCGGAAAGCCGCGTCCAGTCGAAGGCGATTCCCGTGCCACCGGGAAGATCGCCTTCGGCAAACGCGTCGAACAACAAACCGGCCGCGTCATCGTAGTGCGACGCGTATTCTAGCAAATCGACTCCCGGCTTCACGGCGATCGCCTTGAGATAGGGCCGGCCGAAGCGGCGGCAGAAGGCGGCGCGCTCAGTGCCATGGAACTGCAAGGCGTCGAGTGGCACTTCGGCAAGCGCGACGCTGACCTCTTCCGGCGAAGGATCCACAAACAAACCGACGACTTTCACCAACGGTGGTAATGCATGGATGATTTCGCGAGCCCGATTGAAATCGACGTAACGCGGCGTTCCGCGCCACAGCACGACCCCGATGGCATCGGCCCCGGCCTCTGCCGCGGCGACGCCATCTTCCACTCGCGTGATGCCGCAAATTTTGACGCGTGTACGCATGGACGGCCCTGCGGCACTCATAGCTATTGCGGGAGCACGACGTCGCGGCGCGTGTTCGGCAACGCGAAGCGCTCTGGATAGTCGGCACCGGTGAGATACAAGCCGTCCGGCGCAAAGGTCGGCGCGGCGCGCGTACGGTCACGTGCGGACAGCAGCCGCGCAATCCAGTCCGGCGGGTGCTTACCGGCGCCAACGTAGACGAGGGAGCCGATGATATTGCGCAGCATGTGCTGAAGAAAAGCGTCGGCCGAGAAATCGAAGCGAATGAGCGAACCTTGGACGTCAATGGCGATACGCGTCAACGATTTCACCGGCGATTTCGCCTGGCATTCCGCCGCACGAAACGCCGAGAAATCATGGACGCCTGCAAGATGGGCGGCGCCGGCACGCATCGCGGCAACATCGAGCGACGCATGGTACCAGCCGACGCGTTTTGCCAGCAGCCCGGGCCGCTCCGAACGCGCGAGCAGCAGATTGGTGTAATGGCGCGCGGTGGCGGCGAAGCGCGCGTGAAAATCATCGGCCACCGGCTGTGCCCACAGGATGGCCGCTACCTTTGGCAACAACGCATTGACGCCCCGAATCCAAGCGCTTGGCGGCCGGTCAGCATCGGCGTCGAAGTGCACGATCTGCGACGTCGCGTGGACGCCGGCGTCGGTACGCCCCGCCGCAGCAGTGGCGACCCTTTGCGAGGCGATCGACCCGAGCGCGCGCTCGAGCGCATCTTGCACGCTGCACGCGGACGCCTGCGATTGCCAGCCACAGAATGCGTCGCCGGCGTATTCGATTGCCAATGCAATGCGCATTAGGGACCCGCAAATGATTCGGGCGGCGAATCGATCGATCCGCCGCCCGTTCTAGTGAGATAAGCGAATCAGCCGAGCTTGCCGAGCAGCGTCTGCGCTTCCGTTTTCTGCTGGTCGTCGCCCTCGTGCAGCACTTCCTGCAGTATTTCGCGCGCCCCTTCGACGTCGCCCATTTCCTGATAAGCCTTGGCGAGATCGAGCTTCGTTGCGGCATCGTGCCATTGGCCGTCCAGCACCGACGGCGTCGGGTCTTCGAACGTTGTGCGATCGGGATCGAACGACAAATCGAGCTTGTCGAGCTCGAGCGCGGCCGCAGGACGTGATAGCTGCGACGGCGTCGGCGTGTTCTCCGCGACCGCCGCGGTCAATGTGGGCGCTTCTTTGGCCCTGAACGGCGCGGGCTTGTCCGCATCGTCCAATTGGAAGTCCATATCGAAATGCGGGACGTCCTTGGCAGTCGCCCCCTTGTCGGCGAGAGCGGAGACCTTGCTTTCCAGCGTCGACTTGCTCGCGGCCCTCGCTCCAGCCAGCGCAACGGTCGCAGCGTCCGCCGACGCGTTGTGCGCGTCCGCCGTCGAATCGACCGCCGCTTTGTCGCGTGCGGTGACCGCGGGCACATGGTCCGGCGCGGCCAACGTGCCGTCGGTCGCGCGCTGCTTGGGCATGCCGGTCGAAGGCTGAATGGTGATGTCGTCGTCGATCATGCGATCGAGCGCCGGCGGCTCTTGTTTCTGCACGGCTAGCTCGTGCGTCACGTCGACATGCGTCGGCGCGGACTCCATTGCCGCATGCGTCGATGCGCCGCCTTCACTGAACATCGGATTATTGGGATCGAGCTGGCGACCGAGCGCAACGGCCTTGGTCCAGGTTTCACCCTGTCCCTGGGAGACGGCAAAAAGCTCGGACGCGACGGTCTCGAACGCCGACGGCTTGTTGTGCTGGGCGTGGATCTCAAGCAGCTTGAGGTAGATTTCCTGCCGCTGCGGATCCTTCTTGAGGGCTTCCTTCAGAATCTCCTCGGCCTGCGCGTCGCGGCCGTAGGCGAGATAAACCTCGGCTTCGGCGATCGGGTCGACTTCATCGGTATCGATGTTTCCAAGACCTTCGCGGCTGAAATCGCTCGCAAGCGAATTCTCGCCGGTGTTGACGACGCCGCCGCCCGTTGACCCGAACACGGTGTTGGTCTTGATGTCGGTGCCAGAGATGATGCTGTCCTCGAACTTGGTCGCCTTGCGACGGCGGCCCGCAACGAACGCAGCGATTCCGGCGAGGACCGCGAGCGCGCCCGCAACGATGGCCCATGCCGGCATATTGGCAAGCAGGTCGCTGAAGAATCCGGGCGATTCCTTGACGGGCGCCTTGGCGGGCGTAATCGGCACGGCAGGCGGCGTCTTGGTTTCCGCGGCCTTCGGCTCGGTTTTCGGCGCTTCGGCCGCTTTCGTCTCCGGCGCCTTGGCCGGCTCCCCTGCCTTCGTCGGCTCGTTTGCCTTCGCCGGCTCGGTCGTCGGAGCTGCTGCGGCGGGCGGAGGCGGCGCTATAACAGCGGACGGGGTCTCGGAGGCCTTGCCCTTGGACGCGTCGGCTTGCGATTGCACCTGCGCCAACGATTCATTCTTGATTTCAATCGACCGCTGCAGGTCGCGCACCGTCTTTTCGAGGGCGGCGATCCGCGCTTGAGCTTCGGTGAGTTGCTTGTCGCGCGCAATCCGCTCTTCGGCAGCGCCCGCCTTGGCGTTCGCCTCGCGGGAAACCTTCAGTTGATCGCGCCCCGGCGGCGCTGCAGGTGTTGTCTCCGCGACGGCAGTGCCGATACGGCCGGCTGTTTCGCGGCTGGCGCCACCCGATGCTGCGGGGGCCGATGCAGCGACGCGGTCGCGGTATGAGCGCCAATCGGCGGCCTGCATCCGAACGATCCGAGTCGCCTCGGCGGATTCGGTTGCCGCGGCGTCGGCGGCACTCGGGACGTTCATGATCGCGCCTCGACGCAACCGGTTTATGTTCTGTTCGTCGAACGCGTTCTGGTTGCTATTGAAGAACGCGACCAGCATCTGATCGAGCGTGACATCGTTGGGCTTGAACTGTCCGGCGATCTTCGCGAGCGTATCGCCCGGTTTGACCGTGTACTGGTCGCCGCCCGCCGATTGAGTCGGGGCCGCCTGACCCATTGAAGCGCGCGGTGCTGCCGGCGCCGGCGCGGCCGCGGTGCGGGCCGCACCCGTGCGCGCGGGGGAGATCGGTTCCGCAACCGCTGGGGCCGATACGCCCGGCGGGTCGAGCAGAAATGTATATTCGCGCACCACACGTCCCGACGCCCAGTTCAACTCGACCATCAGATCGAGGAACGGCTCGTTGACCGGCGCAGCCGACGAAATCTTGAGAACAGCGTTACCGCCGACGTATTCAACAGCGACGCGCGTGCGCGCAAGAACGCCCTGGTACGTCAGGTTGTTCTGCCGATAAAGCGAGGGATCGGCGATCTTGGCCGACAACGATTCGAGCTCGTCGCGCGATGCCGACGTCAATTCGATTCGTGCGTTCAGCGGCTGTCCGAGCGCGGAGTCGACGGTCAATCTGCCAAGGCCGAGCGCAAGCGCGGAAGGGGCAATCGCCAGCGCTCCCGCCACGAGGCCGAATGTAATCAGGGGTTTTGCTCGCATGCCGACCTCTTTTCGCAGGTGCAGGTTACTCAAGAAAACATAACATCATGGGCTTAGCTGCGCAAGCTAAACCTCGGTGTTAGCTTGCCTTTCTATGTCGTCGTTGCGTCGCTGCGCCGCGAATCGAGCGATGAGTCCTTGCAGAAAAACGCAAAGCATAGCGCTATCCGCAGTGTCCACCACTAGATATTGTACCCACGTCGACGCTCGCCTGTGTTGCATTCGCGCCGACGCCGGGCCGCGCGCACCGGTTCAGTCCAAATTGGAAAAAACGTGTGCAACTCGCAGCAAAATTCGCGCCCGGCAAGGCACCGCGGCGCGATATCACCTTTCAAGCACGATCCGAAGCATTCGGCGCAACGGCTCGGCAGCGCCCCACAGCAGTTGATCGCCGCACGTGAAGGCTGACAGATATTGTGAACCCATCTGCAGCTTCCGCAAACGTCCGACGGGAATTTCGAGGGTGCCGGTGACCGCCGCCGGCGTCAATCGCCGGACGCTTTCTTCGCGCGTATTGGGAACGACGCGCACCCAATCATTTCCCGCGGCGATCACCTGCTCGATTTCCGGAAGCGATACGTCGCGGCGAAGCTTGATCGTCAGCGCCTGCGAGTGGCAACGCATCGCGCCGACTCGCACGCACAACGATTCGACGGGAATCGCCGGCCGGCCGGCGGCGCCTCCGCGACCAAGGATCTTGTTCGCTTCTGCGCCACCCTTCCATTCCTCCTTGCTCATGCCGTTCCCGAGATCCTTGTCGATCCACGGTATCAACGAGCCCGCGAGCGGCACGCCGGTGTGCTCGGTCGGAAAACGCTCATCGCGCAGAATGCCGGCGACTTCGCGGTCGATATCGAGAATCGACGATGCCGGATCGTCGAGCAGCGCCTTCGCGGCGAGGTGCGCTTCGCCCATTTGCTGCAGCAGCTCCCGCATGTTCTGAGCGCCGGCGCCCGAAGCTGCCTGGTAGGTCATGCACGTCATCCATTCGACCAGGTCGTGCTTGAAGAGTCCGGCAAGACCCATGAGCATCAAGCTCACCGTGCAGTTGCTGCCGATGAAATTCTTCGCGCCGCGGGCGAGCGCCGCGTCGATCACGTCGCGGTTGACGGGATCGAGAATGATCACCGCGTCGTCCTCCATCCGCAACGCATTCGCGGCATCGATCCAGTATCCGTTGAATCCTGCCGCGCGTATTGGCGCGTGCATCGCATTCGTCCAGTCGCTCCCTTGGCACGTGACGATTGCGTCGAAGCCCCTGAACGCCGCCGCATCGTTGGCATCCTTGAGTGCGCCCGAGCCTTTGCCTATCGGAGGCGCTGCGCCGCCGGCACGCGACGCCGAAAAGAATTCGACATCGAGCAAGTCGAAATCGCGTTCCTCGCGCATCCGTTGCAACAGCACCGAACCCACCATTCCCCGCCAACCGACGAATCCGACCCGCATTTTCATTTCCATTCGCTAGAGTGATTCGATATGCGCCATCGCCGCGACCACGGCGTCGCCGATCGCGCGCGTACCGACAACGCGCTCACCGGGTTGCGCGATGTCACCTGTCCGAAGCCCGTCTGCCAGAACCACGCGCACTGCGCGCTCAATCCTCGCCGCCACTTCTTCTCGCGCAAATGTGTAACGGAACATCATCGCAAGCGACAAGATCGTCGCCAGCGGATTGGCCTTGTCCTGCCCGGCAAGGTCGGGTGCGGAGCCATGAATGGGCTCGTAGAGTCCCTTGCGCCGTTCGTCCAGCGATGCGGAGGGCAACATGCCGATCGATCCGGCCAGCATCGACGCCTCGTCGGAAAGAATGTCGCCAAACAAATTGCCGGTGACGATCACGTCGAACTGCTTTGGATGGCGGACGAGCTGCATTGCCGCATTGTCGACGTACATGTGGGAAAGCGCGACATCGGCATAATCGCGGCCCGTGGCCGTGACAACTTCACGCCATAGAATGCTCGTGTCGAGAACATTCGCCTTGTCGACCGAGCAGAGCCGACGGCTACGGCGGCGCGCCGTTTCAAAACCCACGCGCGCGATGCGGCGGATCTCGCTTTCGCTGTAGTGCATCGTGTCAAAGCCTTCGGATTCGCCCTCGGTGTTCGTCCGTCTTCCGCGGGGCTCGCCGAAATAGATGTCCCCTGTCAGCTCGCGCACGATCATCAGGTCAAGCCCGGACACGACGTCCGCCTTCAACGTCGACGACGCGGTCAGCTCGGGAAACAGGATCGCCGGGCGCAAGTTCGCGAAGAGGCCGAGCCGCTTTCTGATCGCGAGAATTCCTTGCTCGGGGCGAAGCTCGCGAGGCAACGTGTCATAGCGCGGGCCTCCGACTGCGCCAAGCAGAACGGCGTCGGCTTCGCGAGCGAGCGCGAGGGTTGCATCGGGCAACGGATGCTGATGCGCATCGTAGCCAGCACCGCCGATCGGCGCCGTTTCCATTTCGACGGGCAGGCCCTCGCGCGCGAGGACGCGCAAAATCTTCGTCGCTTCGCCGACGATCTCGGGACCGATGCCGTCGCCCGGCAGGATCGCAATCTTCACTCGAGTGCTTTCATCTCTAATTGGGCTCCTTGTACCGTCTTGGCATGTCATTCGACCGTTCGCGCCGCCCCATTAAAAAAAACGCGGCGCCTGGTCCCGGCGCCGCGTCGTGGATTACGTATTGCTCACGCGAGCCAGGGTTGCTCCGCCAGTCGTTTCGTTTCGAACGCACGAATCTCATCAGCGTGCGCCAATGTCAATGCAATGTCGTCGTGGCCCTGGAGCAGGCTCTGCTTGCGAAACGGCTCGACGTGGAAGCAATAGGCATGCTGGCCATCGGAGGTGTGCACCGATTGCGCGTCCAGGTCGATCGCCAGCTTGAAACCCGGAAACGCCTTCACCGCATGGAACAGCCGATCGACGTCGTTCTCGGACAGCACGATCGGCAACAGGCCGTTCTTGAAGCAATTGTTGTAGAAAATATCTGCAAACGACGGCGCGATCAGCGCACGAAAGCCGTAATCGAGCAGCGCCCATGGCGCGTGCTCGCGCGAGCTGCCGCACCCGAAATTTCTTCGCGCAAGCAGGATCGATGCGCCGTGATAACGCGGATGATTCAGCACGAAATCCGGATTGCGCGGGCGTGCGGAATTGTCCTGGCCGGGTTCGCCGCGATCGAGATAGCGCCATTCGTCGAACAGGTTGGGGCCGAAGCCCGAGCGCTTGATCGACTTCAGAAACTGCTTCGGGATGATGGCGTCGGTGTCGACGTTCGCGCGATCGAGCGGCGCGACGATCCCGGTATGGATGCGAAACGGTTCCATGCGATATTCAGGCTGCGTATCTTTGATGTGGCTACATTCTACGCGGTCATGCAAGACGGCGGACGTCGACGAAGCGTCCGGCAACCGCTGCCGCCGCCGCCATTGCAGGGCTCACCAGGTGCGTACGTCCTCCCGCACCTTGACGCCCTTCGAAATTTCGATTCGACGTCGACGCACAACGCTCGCCCGGCTCGAGGCGATCATCGTTCATCGCGAGGCACATCGAACAACCGGGTTCACGCCATTCGAAGCCCGCGTCGCGGAATACATGGTCCAAGCCTTCTGCTTCGGCCTGAAGCTTTACGGGACCGGACCCCGGCACGACCAGTGCAAGCTTGACGTTGTCCGCCACATGGCGGCCGCGGACGATCGCAGCAGCTTGGCGAAGATCTTCAATCCGGGAATTCGTGCACGAGCCGATGAACACTTTATCGATATGGATGTCGGTGATCAGCGTGTTCGGTTCGAGACCCATGTAGGTCAGCGCGCGTTCCATCCAATCGCGGCGCGACTGATCGCGCTCGCGGTCCGGATCCGGCACGCGATCCTCGATCGACACGACCATTTCGGGCGATGTACCCCACGTCACTTGCGGGCGGACGCTCGTTGCGTCGATCGTATGCGTCAGATCGAACTTCGCGCCCGGATCGCTCGCCAGCGTGCGCCAAAAGGCGGCCGCGCGATCCCATAGTTCACCCGCCGGCGCCAACGGCCGGCCCTGAATGTAGTCGAGCGTGCGGTCGTCAACTGCAATCATCCCCGCGCGCGCGCCGGCTTCGATCGCCATGTTGCACATCGTCATCCGGCCTTCCATCGACAATGCGCGTACCGCTTCGCCGGCAAACTCGATCGCGTAGCCCGTGCCGCCCGCGGTGCCGATCCGTCCAATGATCATGAGGATCAAATCCTTGGCCGTGACGCCGGGCGAAAGCTTGCCGTCGGCCCGAATCAGCATCGACTTCGCTTTCTTCGTCAGCAGGCATTGCGTCGCCAGCACATGCTCGACTTCCGACGTGCCGATCCCAAATGCAAGCGACGCAAACGCCCCATGCGTGCTGGTATGCGAATCACCGCACACGACGGTCATGCCCGGCAGCGTCGCGCCCGATTCCGGCCCGATCACGTGAACGATGCCTTGCCGCCGGTCAAGGAACGGAAAATACGCTTTGGCGCCGATCGCGCGAATGTTCGCGTCGAGCGTTTCGACTTGCATGCGCGAAACGGGGTCGCGAATGCCGAGCGCCCAATCCTTGGTCGGCGTGTTGTGATCGGCCGTCGCTACGATCGACTGCGCGCGCCACGGCTTGCGGCCCGCGAGTCGCAGTCCTTCGAATGCCTGCGGGCTCGTTACTTCGTGGACGAGATGGCGGTCGACGTAAAGCAGCGCCGTGTCGTCGGCCTCGTGGCGAACCACGTGGCTGTCGAATAGCTTGTCGTAGAGCGTGCGTGAATCCATGGCCGCGATGCGGGAAAACATTGAAAAATAGCGACTTTTGCGCTTGGGCGCAAGTTGGACCGACCCGACCCGTTTTGGTTGCGCCGTTTCACCGACACGCGCCCTCGAGCGCGGGCTCGATCTTGTCCGCGATCGCCTCGACGGTTGCGCGTGCGTTGGGATCGAACGTCGTCGCGGGCACCGTTCGAAGCCACGTGAATTGTCGCTTGGCGAGTTGACGCGTCGCGGCAATCCCTTGCGCGCGCAGCGCATCGCGATCGATCTCGCCTTCGAGATACGACCACGCCTGCCGATAACCAACGCAGCGCATCGACGGAAGATGGCGATGAAGCTTAAACGTGGAACGGAGTGACGCCAATTCCTCGACGAGCCCCGCAGCGAGCATCGCGTCGAATCGCTGCGCAATCGCGACATGCAATGCGCTTCGATTTTCCGGCACGAGCGCAATTGAAAGCGTCGTGCCAACGTCGACGGCGATTGCCGTGCGCTGCCCTTGCAGCGCTGACAATGGTCGACCCGTCACCTCGAACACCTCGAGCGCACGCTGGATCCGTTGCGCGTCGTTGCGCGCAAGTCGCGCTGCCGTGACAGGATCGATGCGTGCAAGCTCGGCATGCAGAGCCGGCCAGCCCTCGTCCTTGGCTCTTGCATCGAGACGTGCACGTATCCAAGGATCGGCCTGCGGCAGCGCCGACAGTCCTTCGGTCAGCGCCTTGAAGTAGAGCATCGTTCCACCGGCCACGATCGGCACGCGCTTGCGCGCGCGAATCTCGGTAATCGCCTTCGCGGAGTCCTGCGCGAAACGCGCCGCCGAATAGGCGTCGGTGGGATCGACGATATCGATCAGATGATGGGCGACACTCGCGCGCGTCGCTGCGTCCGGCTTGGCGGTGCCGATGTCCATCCGGCGGTAGATTTGCGCCGAATCGACACTGACGATTTCGCCGCCGAAGCGCTCCGCGAGCTCGAACGCCAGCGCGCTCTTGCCCGACGCCGTCGGCCCCATCAGCAGCACCGCGGGAATCATTCCTCGGGGAGTCACGACATTCGCGCCGCGGGACCGCCCAAGGCGCGAATTACCCTCCTCTGGGGGCAGAGGACAGAGCGTAGCGGTCGCATTGGCCACTCAAGACCGCAAGGGTGGAAGTCCACTGATCTACCGCCCGCGCATGAAGAGCCGGTCGAGGTCCGTCAGCGAGAGTTGGTACCACGTCGGGCGGCCGTGATTGCATTGCGACGCGCGCTCGGTTGCTTCCATGTCGCGCAGAAGCGCGTTCATCTCCGGCACCGTCAGGTTACGATTCGCGCGAACAGCGCCGTGGCACGCCATTGTCGACAGCAACTCGTCGCGGTGCGCGTCGAGCGCGCGCGAGCCCCCGAATTCGCGGATGTCGTGGAGCACGGCTCGTGCGAGCGCGGCAGGATCGGCGTGGGCGAGCGGTGCCGGAATCCCGCGCACCGCGACGGTTCCGGGGCCAAGCGACGACATTGCAAAGCCCAACAACTCGAGATCCGTGGCATGTTCTTCGACGGTGGCGATTTCGAGCGGCGCAGCCGCAAACGTTGCCGGAACGAGCAACGGCTGGACGGGAACGCGGCCGTCGGACGCGGACTTCAATCGTTCGTAGACGATGCGCTCGTGCGCGGCGTGCATGTCGACGAGCACGAGACCGTCGCGGTTTTGCGAAAGAATATAGATGCCGTGCAGCTGGGCCAAAGCAAATCCCAGCGGATGCGCCGCCTCGTTTGGCAATGCCGCTGGCACGGCCGCATCGCGCGTACCGAACAGCTTGGCGTAGAACGACGCGGACTCTGCGACGGCAAAGTCAAGGCCGCGTTGCCCCGGAGTCCACACCGGCAGCGGCGAATGCGGCGTCGCCGCGACGACATCCGCTGCGAACGCATCATGCGCTGGAACGCGCGGCGGCAGACGTGCAGCCGCCACACCCAATCGCTCCGCAGCGGACACTGCAGGTTGTTCCGCCGCGGTCGTCGCGAGCGCGCGCTCGACCGCGTGCCGGACGAACTGGTGAATCGCGCTCGAATCGCGAAAACGGACTTCGATTTTCTGCGGATGCACGTTGACGTCGACACGACGGGGATCGAGCTCCAGCCATAACACGTACGTCGGCATCCGATCGTGATGCAATACATCGCGATACGCTTCACGAAGCGCATGCGACAGCACGCGGTCGCGAACGAAGCGGCCGTTCACGAATGCGTACTGGGCGCTGCCGCCTTGCGCGGCAAATGCCGGACGGACGGCGAACCCGGTAACGCGCACCCCCGCCGCTTCCGCATCGACGAGCGCCGCATGAATCACAAACGCATCGGAAAGGAGCGTTTCGACGCGCGCGCGGCGGCCGCCCGCCACCAGCCGATGCGCGACACGGCCGTTGTGTTGCAACGTCAAGCCGGCTTCCGGATGTCCGAGCGCGACCCTTCGAAACGCTTCATCGCAATGCGCCCACTCGGTGCCTTCGGTGCGCAGGAATTTGCGCCGCGCGGGCGTATTGAAGTAGAGCTCCTCGACTGTCACCGTTGTTCCGGCCGCCAGCGCCGCCGGCGAGACCGGGCTCACCATGCCGCCTTCGACTTCGATGCGCCACGCATGCGGCCGTTCCTTGGCGCGCGACGCGAGCGCGAAGCGCGACACGGCGGCGATCGACGCGAGCGCTTCACCGCGGAAGCCCAGCGTCGCGATCGACTCGAGATCGGTGACCGCGGCTATTTTCGATGTCGCATGCCGCGCGACCGCGAGCGCAAGGTCTTCGCGTTCGATACCTGTGCCGTTGTCGGCCACGCGCAAGCGCTTGATGCCGCCGCCGGCGAGGTCGACGTCAACTTGCGTCGCTCCCGCGTCAAGGCTGTTTTCGAGCAACTCCTTCAGCGCAGCGGCCGGCCGCTCGACGACTTCGCCGGCGGCGATCTGGTTGATCAACAGATCGGGCAACGCGCGGATCGCGTGCTTTGTCATGGCCGAAGATTACGCGACCAGCGCGTGTAAATGCCGTCTGCAATGCGATTAAGCGTAGCAACGCGATTGTCGACGTCGCGCAGGATGTCATCGCGCGATTGCCGCGACGGCGACGACGCCGTCGGCAGCTCATCGGCGCCGGTTCGGCACCAAGTCTCGACCAAGTCGCGCGTCATCTCGACATGGCACTGGAACCCGACATGACGGTCGTCGATCACATAGGCCTGGTTCGGATGGAACTCGTTCGCGAGCACACGCGTCGCGCCCATCGGCAAGTCGAACGCGTCGTAATGCCACTGGAACGCGGTAAACCGATCGAGACCGCCGAACCATTCGTCGCGCGCGGCGTCATCGGATGCTCGCACGTCGAGCCAGCCGATCTCGGGCGTAGGCGCACGCGTCACGCGTCCACCCAACGTATGGGCGAGCAGCTGACCGCCAAGGCAATGTCCGATGACCGGCACTTGCAGTTCGACCGCTTCGCGCAGAAGGGACGCAACAGGCGCAATCCAAGGCAATGCGTCGTTCACGCTCATCGGGCCGCCCATGAGCCCGATCCCTGCGAACGGACGTGGGTCGGCCGGAATCGGATCGCCTCGGTCAATCCGTACAAGCTCGAATCCGATACCGTTCGCGTCGAGCCACTCGGCGAAGTGCGCCGGGCCTTCAGTCGGAGAAAAGCGGAAGATGGCAACCGGTCGCATCGACATTGGATGCACGCAACACTCTGGAAACCAGCGTGGAACGAGCGCGATTACAATCGTTCATATTACCAGTGCTGCCCCTATCGCATCGGCCATGAATTCCGTTCGCTTCGCCATAACCGTGGTGTCGATGCTTGTCGTCGCTGCCGCTTCGCGCGGCGCCGACGTCGTTGTCCCCAACGCGAATCTGAAGGCAGAGAATATTCCGCCGATTCCTGCGGCACTCGCTGCAAAGGTCGCTCCGTATACCGAGTTCAAACCGACGACCGCGGTAAGTTGGCACCCGAAAGAACGCGAGCTGATCGTCGCGCGACGCGCCGGCAACGTCACGCAACTCCATCGCGTCGCCAAACCCGGCGAGGAACCGCGGCAGCTCACCGATTTCGCGGAACCGGTGCGCTTCGGCGCGTACTGGCCCAAGGCACCCGACACGCTCGTTTATTCGCGCGACACGGGCGGTAATGAGCAGCAGCAACTTTTTCGGCTCGGTGCCGACGGTGCTGCCCCGGTGCTTTTATCCGACGCGAATCGCAAGAACGACGCCGCTGGAATGACGCATGCGCGCGATTTCCTCCTCGTCGAGACGACCGACATCGACAGGACCGGGAAGCGCGAGAATCCGACGCTGGAC
>DASPYC010000160.1:0-3330 GCA_035636955.1 Casimicrobiaceae bacterium | reverse complement strand
ATTCGGTATTTCGGCATTTCCAATTTCCGCGGCTGGCGCATCGCCGAAGTGATGCGCTGGTGCGAGCGTCTGCGGGTTCCGCCACCCGTCATCTGCCAGCCGTATTACAACCTGCTGAATCGCACGCCGGAAGTCGAGATTCTGCCGGCTTGCGATTATTTCGGCATCGGCGTCGCGCCGTATTCGCCGGTCGCGCGCGGCGTCTTGACAGGCAAATATGCGCCGGGCGCGGTTCCCGCGGATTCACGCGCGGGACGCAAGGATCAGCGCATGATGGAAACCGAGTTTCGCGACGAATCGATTGCCATCGCGCAAAAGCTCAAACGGCACGCCGAATCGACGGGCCGCTCGCCCATACGATTCGCGCTGGCATGGCTATGGGCCAATCGCGTCGTCACGTCGGTGATCGCGGGACCGCGCACGCTCGCGCAATGGAAGGATTACGTCGAAGCGATCGGAACCGCATGGTCCGCCGACGACGAAACGCTCGTCGATTCGCTGGTGACACCCGGACACCCATCCACGGCCGGATACAACGATCCGCAGTATCCGTTCTACGGCCGGCGGCTATAGTTGCTTGGCCGTCATCCCGAGGCAAAGCCGAGCGACCTGCTTCTGCCTACCTGAAATTCCAGGCGCCAAGTCCCGAAACATGCACGCCCATGCTGAGGTGGTTGCGTGCGTCAGTGCCGAAGATCTCGTGCAGCACGCCGAAGCTCGTCATTTCGTAATCGGTGACGTTTGCGTTGTAGGCAGCGCCAATCCCCGGCGCGCTCGCGCAGTTCGGCAATTCCAAATGCGCCGCGCAAAACGCGTTGACATCGTTCAGGGCCGCGCGAAATTGCTGCTGCGTAATGCGTGCGCCGAACAAGCGAAGGCCCGACCAGCTCGTGCCGGTGAATTGCGCCGACTTTGGATATGGCGTCGCGTACGGCGCGTGGCGATTCACCGGCACCGAGACGAACGGAATTCCGCCGTCGTGCGCCACGTAGGTTTGATAGCGCAGCACTTCGGCAAAACGATTGTCGAAAATGTCGAGCAGAAACGCGAAGACCTTGCCCGTCGTACGATCACGGAAGTAGGCGAACAAGCTCACCTGTCCGATCGGCGGCAACGTCGGCGGCGACTGTGTATCGATCCATGTCCGGAACCATGGGATCTCGATGTTCACCTGCAGCGCGAAGTCGGTCGTCGGACTGTCATCGAAGATCGCCGGCCAAGCACCACTCGCGAAGGTGTAGGCGTAGATCGCGTGCGGCCCGCCGCCCGAAACCTCTCGATACGGGAATGTCCAGCTGTTGACGAACATGCCGGCGTGATCGCAATAGATCTGAAACGCCGAGCTGTCGTCGACCGTCGCGTTGGCTTTTTTCGCGCGCTGCCAGGCCGATGCAGGCGAGGGAACCGTCAGACCGGTGACGGGCAGGCCACGAAACTCCGGCGCCGGATAAGCATCGGAAAAGTGACCGAAGTCGTAATCCGCAGGCGAGGCAACGGCATCGTCGCCCATATAACGGACGATCAGGTAATAGCGGCTGCTGGGCACCGTAGCGGTCGGCGCAACGGCAGGCGAGACGTCTTCGGCAAAAAAAGACAGCGCAGGATCGCTAATGCAATCGGGCGCTTTGATCGGCGTTGGAACAGCCTTGTAAAGATCAGCCGCGCTCGACGATAGCTCAAGAAGCAGCGCGAAAAAACCGACCGCACTCGCGCGCCAGCGCAGCCAATTGGCGCGCGGCCATCGCATTCAATGACTCTCCAGCGCCTTGATCACGATGTCGGTGATGTCGACGCCGCGGCCGACATAAAGCCCGTCTTGCAGGATGAGATCGTAGCCCTGGTCCTTTGCGAGCTTGGTGAGCACGGCGTCGAGCCGTTCCTTGATCCGGTTCATTTCGTCGAACTGGCGTGCCTTGAGATCCTCGGCGAGCAGCCGGCGCTGCCGCTCGATCTCGCGGCCGCGTGCCTCGATGTCGCGTTGACGCGAAGTGCGGTCGGCTTCCGTCGTCGTCGCAGCGTCGCGCTCGGCGCGGCTCGCGAGATCGCGCAGCTCTTGCTCCTGCTTGGTCAACGCCGCATCGCGCGATTGAAATTCCTGCTCGATCTTGCGGGCAGCCTCTTTTGCCGGCGCCGCTTCACGCAGAATGCGATCGGTGTTGATGACGCCGATCTTGTAGTTGTCCGCGATGCCGAGTCCGCTGTAGAAGCCGGCGAGCACGATCAGCGCGCGCAACGCGGCCAACCACGACGTTCGCGAACGGGACCGCTTCGACGCGATCACCGGCGATTCATTCATTGGCGATGCCGTGCGGAACGTGGCCGGATGGCACATGCGCCGCCGCCGACTCGACGTGCCGCGTCTGGTCGTCGAAATAGAAATCGGGCTCGAATTCCCGCAGGAACGGGCCCTTTGATAGACCACCCAGAAACATCGCTTCGTCCACGTTGACGTTCCAGTCTATCAGCGTGCGGATCGCGCGCTCGTGCGCGGGTGCGCTTCGGGCAGTGACGAGGGCCGTCCGGAGCTTCATCTTGACCTGTCCCGTGGCGTCGACGCGCTGCAGGCGGTGCAGTGCTTCGAGCAGCGGCTTGAACGGTCCCGGCGGAAGCGGACGCGTCGCATGGTCGGCCTCGTGCGTTTGAAACGCATCGAGCCCGTGTTGACGGAAGACTCGCTCGGCTTCGTCGGCGAAGATCACCGCGTCGCCGTCGAAGGCGATGCGCACCTCGGCGGGATGCGGGTCATCGCGCGCGGTCTGCGTGTAGACAAGCGCGGCGGGAAATCCCGCGTTGAGCGCTGCGCGCACGTCCTCGCCGTTTGCCGACAGGAACAGGTTCGCCTTCAGTGGCTCGAGATAGCTGTACGGGGCGCGGCCGCGCGTGAACACGCCGCGCTCGATGCCGAGTTGTGCGCCCTGGACCGAGCGGAACACCCGCAATCCGGAGACGGGGTCGTTGCGCGACAGAATGACGACCTCGACACGCTTGACATCGTCGGCATTGAACGCAAGCAATTTCTTTACGAGCCGGAACGCGACACCCGGCTTCGCGGGCTGCTCGAGGCGGTCGTACTGCAACCGCATGTAAGCGTGGTCGTCGGCGCTCTCGAAGACGGCGTTCTCTTCTTCGAAATCGAACAGCGCGCGCGAGCTGATCGCGACGACCAGTTGATCGGGCGGTGCGGAGACGGGCATGCCGAAAGTATAGAGGCTCGAAGGCGAAGGTGCGCCATTCGCGCCGAAGGGCCGCCCCGAGGCGCGAATTACTTCCCCTTGGGGGCAGCGCAGCGGCGCCTCGGCCTCCTGGACTTCCGGCTTGAATCGCTGCCGC
>DASPYC010000159.1:0-3071 GCA_035636955.1 Casimicrobiaceae bacterium | reverse complement strand
ATCCGCTCGAAGTCGAGGAGCGCATCGACAGCCTGGAGGGCGTCGTCGAGTCGGCGGTGATCGGTCTGCCGGACCCGGATTTCGGCGAAGCGGTCACTGCCGTCGTCGTGCCGGCACCGGGTCATGCGCTCACCGAGCGCGCGATCATCGGCGCGCTGCGCGAAGAAATCGCGACGTTCAAGGTGCCGAAGCGCGTTTTCTTCGCGGACGACCTGCCGCGGAACGCAATGGGCAAGGTCCAGAAGAACGTGCTGCGCTCGAAATACTCGGCGCTGTAGTTGGCTGCCGATGAAGGTGTGCATTTTCGGCGCGGGAGCCATCGGCGGCTATCTTGGCGTTGGCCTCGCAAACGCCGGCATCGACGTCAGCTTGGTGGCCCGCGGCGCGCATTTGGCCGCGATGCGCAAAGACGGACTGCGGCTGCAGATGGACGGAGAGGAGCGTGTTGCGCGGGTTCCTTGCACCGACAATGCCGCCGAGCTCGGTCGCCAGGATTTCGTCATCATCGCGCTCAAGGCGCATTCGATTCCCGATGCCGTCGATTCGATGTTGCCGTTGCTCGGCAGCGAAACGACGATCGTGACGGCCGCGAACGGGCTTCCCTACTGGTTTTTCGACGTCGGCGACGTTCCGTATCAGGGTGCGACGCTCGCCAGCATCGATGCCGGGGGAAAGCAGCGCGAACGCTTGCGTTCCGAGCGCGCTGTCGGGTGCGTCGTCTTCCCGGCCACTGAAATTATCGCGCCGGGCGTCATTCGCCACGAGCATGGCGGGAAATTTCCAATCGGCGAGCCGACAGGAGAGCGCAGTCCGCGCATCGAACGTTTGCACGACATGCTGGAGGCCGCCGGTTTCGACGCGCCGATCCGCACCGATATCCGCGACGAAATCTGGCTCAAGCTGTGGGGCAACCTCTGTTTTAACCCGGTGAGCGCGCTCACGTGTGAAACGATCGACGTCGTCGCGACCGACCCCGGAACGCGAGCAATCTGCCTTTCGATGATGCGCGAGGCGCACGCGATCGGCGAACGCCTCGGGCTAAGACTACGCGTTGACGCCGAACGGCGGCTAGCGGGCGCGGCGGCGCTCGGCCCGCATAAGATGTCGATGTTGCAGGACTTGGAGCGGGACCGTCCGATGGAAATTGACGCTCTCGTCGGCGTCGTTCAGGACCTCGGCCGTCTCACCGGCGTCCCGACACCGACCGTCGATATCGTCTTGTCGCTGATCCGATTGCGCGCCCGCAGCGCCTCGTGAGTTCCGAAGCGTTGCGGCGCGCGAAAACGGATCGCGGAACAGGACGTCCGGCTAATCGGCGGCGGCCGCAGCCGGTACAGCACTCTCCATTCGTTCGTACCGTGCGCGGCGCATCGGCCGCAACACGAACCACGCCATCAGCGCCGCGACGGCATTCATGACTGCCGCAACGATGAACACACCGTGCCAGCCACCGGTCGCGGCGGCGAGCACGCTCGAAAGCGGAACCAGCAACGAGGCGGTGCCTTTAGCGGTATAGAGTGCGCCAGCGTTCGCTGCGGCGAATTGCGGACCGAAGGTATCGGTGCACGTCGACGGGAACAGGCTGTAGATCTCGCCCCACGCGAAGAACACGAGTCCGGTCAGAAGAACGAATGCCACCGGATTGCTGCCGAGCTGCCACAAGGACAGGATCCCCACCGCCTCGAGTCCGAACGCGATGAACATCGTCAGCTCGCGTCCGATGTTGTCGGATACCCAGCCGAAGAACGGTCGCGTGACGCCGTTCAGGATGCGATCGATTGCAAGCGCAAACGTCAACGCCGGCAGCGTGATGCCGATCAAGCTCACCGGCACGTCCTGGATCTTGAAGTCCTTCGCGATCGGCGCGAGCTGCGCGACAGCCATCAAGCCGCCGGCCCCTACGAGCACGAACATCACGTACATCACCCAGAACACCGGTTCGCGGATGACCTCCATTGGACGATAGTTGCGCTTCGTCTGCAGAATTGCCGGCGACTTCGACGGCGTCGAGGCTTTCTTGACGAGCGCCGGGCTCACGGCGTGTCTTGGATCGGTCAATCCCAACGCGACCAGCATCACGATAATCCCTTGGCCAAGACCGAAATACAGGAACGCTGTTTCGTAGCCGCTCGCTTTAATGATCGCCTGGATTGGAATGATCGTGAGCGCCGAGCCAGCGCCGAATCCCGCGGCAGTGAGCCCCGCCGCGAGACCCCGTCGGTCGGGAAACCATTTGAGCGCGTTGCCCACGCACGTTCCATAAACGGCGCCGGCGCCAATTCCGCCAATCGCTGCGGCGATGTAGAGAAGCGTCAGCGAGTCGGCGTACGCATTCATCACCCAACCGATGCCACAGAGAAGGCCCCCGACCAGCACGACGGGGCGAGGTCCGTATTTATCGACGAGGTACCCTTCGAAGGGTACGAGCCACGTCTCGGTTAAGACGAAGATCGTGAACGCGACCTGGATCGCCGCGCGCGTCCAGCCGAATTTTTCCGATATCGGATTGACGAACAGCGTCCACCCGTACTGCAGATTCGCGATCATCGCCATGCAGACGATGCCCATGAAAAGCTGCAGCCACCGGTAGGAAGCCGGTCGGTTGATCGCCGCGGAAACGTTGCTCGCTTGGCCGTCCATTGATGGTCTCCTCCGTAAGTTGTGCGCTTCATCGCCTGCGGCGACATTGTTCAAGACGCCTGCCGTTCAGGCCTATTCTGTGGCGTCTGGCCCCAATCTGCGTTCCAGCATTACCGGCGCTCTTGTCGTCGCTCGGCAGTGTCACGTCGCCCGGACGGCGCGACGAACCACAATCTACCGCGATTGCTCGTTAGCGTCTTCCCCCGGGCTGCAGGTTACCCATGGCGGGCTCAAATCAACCCCGCACCGCGCGCCCACTTGTACTTTGCCCCCAGGACAGCCACCGGCATTTCCGTCGAGTACGGATAAGCGGGAATGCCATGGTCGAACAGATATTCGGCAGCTTCCTCCACCTCGACGTCGCCGGCCAACGACGCCACCACCGGTTTGCTGATGCCCTTCGCGCGCATTTCCTCGATCACCTCGACCAT
>DASPYC010000158.1:0-2600 GCA_035636955.1 Casimicrobiaceae bacterium | reverse complement strand
CCCAGACAAAGGCAACGCGGCCATGCGGATGCCGGATGACATATGCCGCACATTGTGGGGCCGAATTCGAGAGGGCCGATGCTAGAATCGTTCCACAAACACAGAAGCGGCCCGGGGGGAGACCAATGGCGCAACGCAAGGCGGCACCGCTCGTAGGGCTTGTGATGGGCAGCGACAGCGATTGGGAGATCATGCGCCACGCCGCTACGCAGCTCGAAGCGTTCGCGATTCCTTACGAGGCGCGCGTCGTATCGGCGCATAGAATGCCCGACGACATGTTCGAATATGCAGAGGACGCTGCGCCCCGCGGCATTCGGGTGCTGATCGCCGGTGCGAGCGGCGCTGCCCATCTGCCGGGTATGCTCGCGGCGAAGACGCTGGTCCCCGTCCTCGGCGTGCCCGTTCCGTCCAAATACTTGCGCGGCGAAGATTCGCTGTACTCGATCGTCCAGATGCCGAAGGGCATCCCGGTCGCGACATTTGCCATCGGCGAAGCCGGCGCGGCGAACGCCGGCCTGTTTGCCGCCGCCATGATCGCAGCGAACGATCCCATCGT
Organism: Casimicrobiaceae bacterium; assembly: GCA_035636955.1. GTDB lineage: Bacteria > Pseudomonadota > Gammaproteobacteria > Burkholderiales > Casimicrobiaceae > VBCG01. Next base: position 2,044 of record DASPYC010000158.1, on the reverse strand, counting down.
GGCAAAAAAACTCGCGGCCTTCCGCGCGAAGCAAACCGACGCGGCACGTGCGATGCGCCTGCCGCCGACGACGTGACGCGGACCGCGCACGACAAACGAACCTCGATTGCGCCGGGTGAATGGCTCGGTTTACTCGGCGGCGGACAACTGGGCCGGATGTTCTGCATGGCGGCGCAGAGTCTGGGCTACAAGGTGGCGGTGCTCGATCCGGGCGACGATTCACCGGCGGGCAGCGTCGCCGATCGCCACATCCGCGCCGATTACCTCGATCCGGCTGCGCTCACAGAGCTCGCTCGCTTGTGCCGCGCCGCGACAACGGAGTTCGAAAATGTTCCCGCGCCTGCGCTCGAAGTGCTGGCGCGCGACGCACGGGTGGCGCCGGCCGCGGCCAGTGTCGCCATCGCGCAGGACCGGATCAGCGAAAAGACATTTTTGTCGGGACACGGCTTCGGTGTAACGCCCTTCGCCGTCTTGCGCAGCATCGACGATACCCGCAACGTCCCGCGGCGCCTGCTGCCTGGCATCGTCAAGAGCGCGCGTCTCGGTTACGACGGCAAGGGGCAAATCCGAGTCGCAACGCGCGATGACGTCGCCGACGCATATGTCGCGATGCGCAGCGCGCCGTGCGTGCTCGAACAAATTGTTTCACTGGCATGCGAAGTATCGGTAATCGTCGCGCGCAATGAACGCAAAGAAGCGACGACCTGGCCCGTCGCCGAGAACCATCACCGTGACGGCATTCTCGATGTGACGATCGCGCCGGCGCGCGTGTCGGCCGCGCTTGCCGAGCGAGCGCGCGAGCTTGCGTCGAACGTCGCAGCCGCGCTCGACTATCGCGGCGTGCTCTGCGTCGAGATGTTCGTCACGACATCGGGCGAGCTGCTCGTCAACGAAATCGCGCCGCGTCCGCATAACAGCGGTCACTACACGATCGACGCGTGCGTAACCTCGCAATTCGAGCAGCAGGCACGTGTACTTGCCGACCTGCCGCTCGGCGACCCGCACCAGCACACACCGGCGGTAATGGTGAATCTTTTGGGCGACATCTGGTTCGAAGGCGCTGAAGGTGTCATGGCGCGCGAGCCCGAGTGGCGGAATGTTCTCGCGCACTCCCGCGCGAAACTGCATCTTTACGGCAAGGCGGAGCCGCGCCGCGCGCGCAAGATGGGTCATGTGACGTGCCTCGGCGCGACGGTTGACGAGGCGCTTGCCACAGCGCGTGCTGTCAAAGAAGCGTTGTCGATACCGGGAGCCGACGCGTTGTGAGCGAGCCACTTCATGGCATTCGCGTGCTCGATCTGACGCGACTGTTGCCGGGGCCGGTCTGCAGCTTGTACCTCGGCGACTTCGGTGCTGACGTGATCAAGATCGAGGACACGGACGCAGGTGACTATTCGCGCGGCATCGGCGGTAATGCCGCAACGGTCAGCGCGTTCTACCGGCTGATCAACCGCAACAAGCGCTCGCTCGCGCTCAACCTGAAGGACTCCCGCGGACGCGACGCTTTCCTGTCGCTCGCGTGCACAGCCGACGTCGTCGTCGAAGGTTTCCGGCCGGGCGTAATGAAGTCGCTCCGGCTCGATTACCCGATCGTCGCCGAAGCGAATCCGCGCATTGTTTTTTGTTCGCTGTCCGGCTACGGTCAAGACGGTCCGCGTTCGCAAGCCGCGGGTCACGACATCAATTATCTCGGTTACGCCGGCGTCCTCGACCAGACCGGCGCGCGCGGAGGCCCCCCGGCGTTGTCGAATCTGCAAATCGCCGATCTTTTGGGCGGCGCAGCGACCGCGGCGATCGGCATCCTCGTGGCGCTCGTCGGCGCACTGCGCACGGGACGCGGCCGCTACGTCGACGTTGCGATGGCTGATGCGTCGTTCGCACATCAGATTCTGGCCCTGTGCGCGCTCGAAGAAAGCGGTCGTCTGCGGGCGCGCGGCGACGATTTGTTGACCGGCGGCGTACCCTGCTACGGCCTTTATGCAACGCGCGACGGCCGCTATCTTGCCGTGGGCGCGCTGGAAGAAAAATTCTGGCGCACGCTCTG
>DASPYC010000157.1:0-6280 GCA_035636955.1 Casimicrobiaceae bacterium | reverse complement strand
TGCGCTCAAGGTGAAACCCGATTTGAACCGGCAATCGACGCTCGAGCAGCTTCAAGTCGACATCGAGCTCCTCGATTCGCCGAACTCGAAGGGCCGCGTCGGCTGGGGCGCACAAGCCGATTGGGATCAGACGCTCGACTTGCTGAAGAAGTATCGGGACTTGAAGACGACGGAGCCGTGGACCAGTTTTCACACGAACGAATTTGTCACCGCGAAGTGAGCGCCGCCGGGCCGCCCCAAGGCGCGAACTACTCCCCCATTGGGGGCCGAGGGAAGAGCGTAGCGACGGCAGCCGCAAGCGTGGGGGTCGTACGAAGCGCGATCGTTATAGAGGCCGTAGCGAAGACCTTTCGCCGCGGAAACACCGAAACGCAGGCGCTCGAGCGCATTGATTTGACGATCCACGACGGCGAATTTGTCGCCATCGTCGGACCTTCCGGCTGCGGCAAAAGCACGCTGATGCGGTTGATCGCGGGGCTCACTTCGACGACGGCCGGATCGATTACGTTGCACGGCACTCGTGTCGTGCGCCCGCAAACGGCGCTCGGGATTGTCTTTCAGAGCCCGGTGCTGCTCGAGTGGCGCAATGTTCTGGCCAACGTGTTGCTGCAGCTGGAACTGCGCGGGCGCGATCCCGCGCCTCACCGCGAACGTGCGTTGGAACTGCTTGCGACGGTCGGGCTCGCGGACTTCGTCGATCGCTATCCGCGCGAATTGTCGGGCGGCATGCGGCAGCGTGCGGCGATCGTCCGTGCACTGATCCACGATCCGCCGTTATTGCTGATGGATGAGCCGTTCGGCGCGCTGGACGCGCTCACGCGCGAGCAGATGCGCGTCGATCTCGAAGCACTGTGGCTCGAAACGAAAAAGACCGTCGTGTTCATCACGCACAGCATCGATGAGGCCGTGCTGCTGGCGGACCGCGTCGTCGTCATGTCGGCGCGGCCGGGCCGGATCGAACGGATACTCAATATCGGTCTTGCGCGACCGCGTGGCCTCGAGGCCCGCAAGTTCTCGGGCTTCGCCGAAGCCACCGACCTCATCACGTCGATTTTTCTCGCCCGCGGCATTCTCCGCGGAACGCGGCGCTGATTACGTCAAGACGCCGTCGACCAGGTGCAGCGTCCGATCGGTACGCGCAGCCAAATCCGGATCATGCGTGACGATCACAAGCGACGTTCCGATCGCGCGATTCAACTCCAGCATCAGCTCGAAAACATTCGACGCCGTCTTGCGGTCGAGATTGCCGGTGGGTTCGTCGGCAAGGACGCAGCGCGGCCCGGTCACCAATGCGCGGGCGAGCGCGACGCGTTGTCGCTCGCCGCCGGAGAGTTCACCGGGCAGATGCCGCGTCCGGTTGCCGAGCCCGACGCGCTCCAGCATCGATTGCGCCTGCCCTTTCGCCGCGGCCGTCGCCACGCGGCGGATGGCAAGCGGCATTGCGACGTTCTCGAGCGCCGTGAATTCCGGCAACAGATGATGAAACTGGTAGATGAAGCCGAGCGCGCGGTTGCGCACCTCGCCCCGTTCCGCTTCGGTCAGCGCCGCGAACGGCGCGCCTTCGATGAACACTTCGCCGGCGGACGGCGCATCGAGTCCTCCCAACAGATGCAGCAACGTGCTCTTGCCGGAGCCCGAAGCACCGACGACGGCAATACGCTCGCCCTCGCGGACGTCGAGGTCGACGCCCATCAGCACCGGGACGTCAAGCGGCCCATTGCGATACGTCTTGCGAAGACCGTGGCACGCAAGCACCGCCACGTGCGCGCGGACGCTCTCCTCATTCATACCGGAGCGCCTCTGCAGGATTGACCCGCGCGGCACGCCAGCTCGGATAGATCGTTGCAGCGAGCGCGAGGAACAGCGCGATCAACGCAACCGTGATCACATCGCCACTTTGCAAATCGGACGGCAGATCGCTGATGTAGTAAACGGTCTTATCGAGAAACTGGATGTTGAGCGCGTGCTCGATGGCGGGAACGATCGTATCGATATTGAGCGCCGTCAGTACACCGGTGATAACGCCGATCAGCGTTCCGATAACGCCGATCAGCATTCCCTGGATCATGAAAATCGCCAGGATCGATTTCGGCGCCGCGCCGAGCGTTCGCAGGATCGCGATGTCGGCCTTCTTGTCGGTAACGACCATTACTTGTGCCGATACGATGTTGAACGCTGCGACTGCGACGATCAACGTGAGGATGATGAACATCATCCGCTTCTCGATCGCCACCGCGCGGAAGAAGTTCGCGTGATTGCGCGTCCAGTCGCGCACGTCCGCGTCCATCGGCATCACGGCCAGAAGCTCGGTCGCAACGCGCGGTGCGGCGAACATGTCGTCGAGCTTCAGTCGGATTCCGTTGGCTTTCTCGAGACGATAAAGCTTTTCGGCGTCGTCGATGTTGACGAACGCAAGACCGCTGTCGAACTCCGACATGTTGATCTCGAAGATGCCGCTCACTTTGAACGTCTTGATTCGCGGCAATGTGCCCGCAGGCGTAACGATGCCTTGCGGCGTGATGGCGACAACGCTGTCACCAACGCGTACGCCAAGCGCCCGCGCCAGCTCCGCCCCCAATACCGTATTGAAGCTCCCCGCCGTGAGCGACGCGAGCGATCCGCGCACCATGTGTTTGCCGACGTCGTCAACCGTTTCTTCCTGCGCCGGATCGACACCGCGAATGAGTACGCCTCTGTTCGCCTCGCCGGCCGACAGCATCGCCTGGCCGAGCACGTACGGTGCCGTCGCGACGACGCGCGGATTGCGGCGCGCGATGTCGGCGACGGCGGCGGGATCCTTGAGCTCGGGAAATCCTCGCACCTCAATGTGTGATGCGACACTTAGAATTCGGGTGCGCAATTCGAGCTGGAAGCCGTTCATGACCGAAAGGACGACGATCAGCGCCCAGACGCCGACGACGATGCCGGTCATCGACGTGAAGGCGATGAACGAGACGAAGGCGTTCCGCCCCGACCCTTTGCGGGCGCGTGTGTAGCGCAGGCCGACGGCCAGTTCGTAGGGCGACACGAAATGTTTCGAACGCTAAGACGTTCGACCCAGCAAAGCTGGGTCGTTGAAATCGCTTCTCGTGGTTTTCTTTGCTTTTACGCCTGCCAGTCAATGGCCCGGCGCCCTGTGGTGAGCACACGCACAATCGCTTTGGCGTCCAGATGCAATGGATGCTCTTGATAGACATCGAGCGCGGCACGGTCGGCGAACTCGGCGTAGAGCACCACGTCTTCGGCTTGCGAGTCGTAGCCGATGTCGATGCCCACCTCGATCGCCAGCATGCCGGGAATATGGCCGCGCAGCGATTCGAGCGCACGCTTCACCGCCTTTGCGTGCGCCGCTTTTTGCGTGGGATCCTTGATTTTCCAGACGACGACGTGCTTGATCATGAACAAGGGCTCGCGTGAGTTAGCGTACGATTATCGCATGCTGGAATTATTCGTTTCCGCGAATTCAATCGCGCAAAACCGACCCCGCTTCGACCGATGCTGACGCTGACTGTTCCGGGCTTGCTTGCGCCCGGCACGCAGGCGCTGGCGGCGACCGCACCGTTCCAATCATTCGCGCGTTACGCCGATCCGCCGGTACAAGACAAAGAGGGACTCGGCTCGGCGTTATGCAAGGCGCTTGGCCTGCCGCACCCGACACCGCTCGCGCCGCTGTTCGCGCTCGGTGCGAGTTTGGACGTTGACGAGCATTACATCATCGCGGCGACGCCGGTGACGCTGATCGCCGATCGCGACATCGTGATGCTCGCGGGCCGTGTCCATGACCTCGGCGACGATGATGCCGCGATCTTGATCGATCTCCTTAACCGTCATTTTGTCGACGACGGTGTCCATTTCATCGCGGCGCGTGCCGCGACATGGTTTGCGCGATGCGAACGCACGTTTTCGTTATCCACCTCTCCGCTCGACGCCGCGATCGGACGTTCGATATATTCCTATCTTCCGCGAGGCGCGGACGGCAACACGTGGCAGCGATGGCAGGTTGAGATTCAGATGCTGCTGCACGAGCACGCGGTCAACCAACAGCGTGACTCGCGTGGGTTGTCGCCGGTCTCCAGCGTTTGGTTCTGGGGAGACGGTCGATTGTCGGAGGTTAGGACCCCTACGCTTGCGGCTGCGTTCGCGAGTGCCGATGAAAACGGCGATCTTGTGCGCGGTCTCGCGCGTCACGTCGGTCTTTCGGTCGATGCGCCACCCGCTACTTTTTCTGCCATCCTCGATCGATCAAGTGACAAGGGGAATGCGATCGTCGCGTTGGGATCGATGGCAAGCGAATCGGCGGTCGAGCGCTTCGGCGTCGATTGGCTGCAACCCGCGGTCGCCGCGCTCGAGACAGGCAAGGTCAACGCGCTGCGGCTCATCGCCGACGGCCATGGCGCCGCGGTATCGTGGGTCGCCCGGCGACCATCCGGTCTTGCGCGCGTCACGTCGCGGTTGCGCGCGCGTCCGTTCGAGATTCCGGCGCTCGCCCCCGAATGACGATTCCAATCATCAGGCGCGTGGTGCCGGCCAACATCGACGAACTGCTGGATGCGGGCATCCCGTCGGTGCTCGCTCGGGTCTACGCCGCCCGGGGCATCGAATCGATTCGCGAGTTGGAGCACGGTCTCGATGCGCTGCCGAGCTTCGCGTCGCTCGCGAGCATCGATGCGGCCGTCGATCGCCTGGCCCGGGCCGTTGCCGCGCGCGAGCGTATCGTCATCGTCGCCGACTACGATGCCGATGGCGCGACGGCGTGCGCCGTCGGCATACTCGGGCTGCGCGCGCTTCATGCGGAGGTCGACTTCATCGTGCCGAACCGTTTCGAGTTCGGTTACGGACTTACTCCGGAGATCGTCGCGCTCGCAGCCGAACGAGCGCCCCGCCTGCTCGTCACCGTCGACAACGGCATTGGCAGTGTCGACGGCGTAGCGGCCGCGAAGGCGCGCGGCATCGACGTCCTGATCACAGACCATCATTTGCCGGGCGCGAGCCTGCCCGACGCGATCATCGTCAATCCCAATCAGGCCGGTTGTTGTTTTCCGTCGAAGAACATCGCCGGCGTGGGCGTCATGTTCTTCGTGCTGATTGCGTTGCGCGCCGAGCTCCGCCGGCGCGGCGCATTTGCGCACAGTAGGGAACCCAACCTCGGCGCACTGCTCGATCTCGTTGCGTTGGGAACGGTCGCCGACGTCGTGCGCCTCGATCAGGTCAACCGCATCCTCGTCGCGCAGGGTCTTGCGCGCATTCGCAACGGCCGTGCGCATCCTGGAATTGCCGCGCTATTCACCGTCGCGGGACGCGATCCCGCACGTGCGACGGCGTTCGACCTGGGCTTCGTCGCGGGACCGCGACTGAACGCCGCCGGCCGGCTCGCCGACATGTCGATCGGCATCCGCTGCCTGCTCGCGCAATCGTCCGCCGAGGCGCTGCCGCTCGCAGCAGAGCTCGACGCGCTCAACCGTGAACGCCGCGAAGTCGAGCGCACGATGCAGGACGAGGCGCTCGCCGACCTCGAGTCCGTCGACCGCACGGCAAATGTCGACGCTTACACACTGTGCGTCTACCGGCCGGAATGGCACCAAGGCGTGGTCGGGATCGTGGCGTCCCGCTTGAAGGACCGCTACCACCGACCCGCGATCGTTTTCGCGCGCGGTACAGCGGGCGAGCTCCGCGGATCGGGCCGGTCGATTGGCGGGTTCAATCTCCGCGACGGACTCGATCTCGTGACCAAGCGGGCGCCGGGGTTGATTCGCCGCTTTGGCGGCCATGCGTTCGCCGCGGGTTTGGCGATCGACGAGGCCTCGCTTTCGAGTTTCGCCGCGGTCTTCGAGGACGTCGCGCGAGAAACGTTGACCCCCGCGCACCTGCGCCGGTCGTTCGAAACGGACGGCGCTCTGCAAGCGGGTGAATTGACCTTCGAGTTCGCCAAATCGCTCCAGCAACGCGTTTGGGGACAAGGTTTCCCGGCGCCGGCGTTCGACGATCACTTCGACGTCGTTTCGCAGAGAGCCATCGCCGACAAGCACGTAAAGCTCTGCCTTACGCGGTCCGGCGAGCGCTTCGAGGCGATCGCCTTTCACCAGACTGAGCCGCTCCCCGCTCGGATCCACGCCGCCTATCGGCCCGAAGTCCACGAATGGAATCGTCTCGAGGCGCTCGAGCTTATCGTCGAGCACTGGCTGCCGGTTGATTAGGGGCTTGGTGGGCGCGTGAGCGACCGCTCACTTTCCGCGTCGCTGAGTGGACTTATTGTGCAACGGCACCTACGTCAACCCTTTGA
>DASPYC010000156.1:0-3624 GCA_035636955.1 Casimicrobiaceae bacterium | reverse complement strand
CGGCCGAGGATTTGCAGGGCGATCGGATGAATATCGTTTTTCTTCGCAACGTCGCCGACGATGCCGTAGGCGCCTGCGACTTCACGCGCAACGCTTTCTACGCGCGCTCGCGTCGCAATCACCGGCGGTACGTCGGGTCTGGGGCTTGCGCTCGTCCGAGAATGCGTGGCGCGGGGCGCAACGGTCGCGTTTGTCGCGCGGACGCGAGCCCGCGTAGAAAGCGTTGCGCGTGAAGTCGCAGGCGCCTACGGCGTCGTCGGCGACGTTGCGAAGAAAAACGATATTCATCCGATCGCCCTGCAAATCCTCGGCCGATTGGGCGGCGTCGATGTCCTCGTAAACAATGCGTCGAGTCTCGGTCCGGCGCCGCTTGCGTTACTCGCCGACACCGAATGCGAAGATTTCGAGGATGCGTTGGCAACGAACGTGCTCGGGCCGTTTCGTCTGACGAAGGCCTTGTTAGGCGCACTCGCTGCTTCTGCGCGTGACGGTCGTGGTGCCATCGTGCTCAACGTCTCGAGCGACGCCGCGATCACTCCTTATCCCACCTGGGGCGCCTACGGCGCCAGCAAAGCGGCGCTGCATCACATGAGCCGAATTTGGAACGAGGAAATGGTCGACGAAGGTGTTCGCTTCATATCGGTCGATCCGGGCGACATGGATACGCCGCTCCACGCAATCGCGGTTCCGGATGCCGACACGAGCGCCCTCAAATCGCCGGAAACCGCGGCGCGCGAGGTGGTCGAGCGCATCGAGCAGTCGCTGGCGGACCGCGATCGAATCGAAATCCAGGCATCAGCGACCACTGATCAGCATTTTGCGGACGTTGCATGATTGCCGGCAGCATCCCCATTCAGAGACGCCGTCACGCGAAGCTGTTGGTCATCGACAACAACGCGCGGATCGTTCACGCGCCACAAAGCGCATTCGCGGATTTCTTGCGGCGCTTTGACGTCGTCGTCGCCAACGATGCGGCAACGCTGCCGGCGAGTCTCGCGGGTGTTCACGAGCCCACCGGCGAAGCGATCGAAGTCCGCCTTGCGGGCATTCGCTCACTTCACGGCGACGATATGGCGCATTTCGTTGCGATCGTGTTCGGTGCCGGCGACTTCCACACGCGCACCGAACGTCGGCCGTTTCCGCCGCCATTGCGAAGCGGCGATGGCCTTGTGCTCGGACCGCTGCGCGCAATCATTGAGCGGACCCTCGACCACCCGCGCCTTGTCGAATTGCGTTTCGAGGGATCGACGCGGTCGATCTGGGAAGGGATCTCGCAGCATGGGAGACCGATCCAGTATGCGCATGTTCATACGCCCCTCGCCTTGTGGGACGTCTGGACGCCGATTGCCGGCGCGCCTCTCGCATTCGAGCCGCCGTCGGCGGGCTTCATACTTGACTGGAAAACATTGGCATCGATACGCACTCGCGGCGCTGATTTTGTAACCATCACGCACGCGGCCGGAATCTCGTCAACTGGGGACGAAGCGCTCGATCGGCGCTTGCCGTTCGACGAGCCTTATCGGATACCTGCCGTGACCGCGCGAGCGATCCGCCGTGCGAAAAACAACGGTGGACGCGTTATTGCGATCGGCACAACCGTCGTGCGCGCGCTCGAACACAGCGCGCTGATCGGCGGAACGGTTCGTGCGGGCGCAGGGATCGCCACGCAACGCATCGGTGCGAACACGCATCTTCGCGTCGTCGATGCGGTTGTTTCGGGAACGCACGAACCCGGCACGAGTCACTACGAGCTGCTCCGCGCGTTCATCGATGATGCGACCCTTCGCCGTGCCGCCGACGAGCTCGACGCGCGCGATTATCAGACGCATGAGTTCGGCGATTCGATTTTTGTCGAGCGTTGCCTACACTGCGCAGCGCGCACGAAGCACGCGGAACCGCTGCTCGCGGCGTAAGCGGACTAGCGAACCGTCACCCGGGCAAACTTGCGCTTTCCCGCCTGCACGACCACGGTTCGTCCCGGCGCGATCGTCATCGACTTGTCGACGACGACGTCACCGTCGATCTTGAGCCCGCGTTGCGCAATGAGGCGGAGCGCTTCCGACGTCGAGTCGACGATGCCGGCTTGTTTGGCGAGTTGCGGCACGGCGAGCCCGGCGCCAGCGCTGTGCAACGTGACTTCCGGCATATTCTCGGGCAACGCACCTTGCCTGAAACGCGCATCGAACTCGATCTGCGCGCGCTCGGCCGCTTCGCGAGAATGGAAGCGAGCGACGATTTCCTCCGCCAGCAACACTTTGGCGTCGCGAGGATTGCGGCCGGTATCGCATTCCGCTTTGAGCCGCTCGATCTCGTCGATCGACCGCGACGACAGCAGCTCGTAATAACGCCACATCAGCGTGTCGGAAATCGACATCAGCTTGCCGAACATTTCGCCCGGTGGCTCGGTGATGCCGACATAATTGTCGAGCGACTTCGACATCTTGTTGACACCGTCGAGTCCCTCGAGCAGCGGCAACGTCAGAATGCATTGCGGCTCTTGACCGAAGTGGCGCTGCAGCTCGCGGCCGACCAGCAAGTTGAACTTCTGGTCGGTGCCGCCCAGCTCGACATCCGCTTTCAGCGCCACCGAATCGTAACCCTGCGCAAGCGGATACAGGAATTCATGGATCGCAATCGGCTGCTCGGATGCGTACCGTTTGGCGAAATCTTCGCGTTCGAGCATCCGCGCGACGGTGTACCTGGCGGCGAGCTTGACCATCCCGTCCGCGCCGAGCGCCATCAGCCATTTCGAATTGAACGCGACTTCGGTCTTGTCGCGGTCGAGGATCAGAAACACCTGGTCGGCGTAGGTCTTCGCGTTGTGGGCGATTTCGTCAGCGGAGAGGGGCGGGCGCGCCGCGTTGCGTCCGGTGGGATCGCCGATCATCCCCGTGAAATCCCCGATCAAGAAGACGATGTGGTGTCCGAGCTCCTGCAGCTGGCGGAGCTTGTTGAACTGGACCGTATGGCCGAGATGGAGATCGGGACGTGTCGGATCGAATCCTTCCTTGATCTTGAGGGGCGCTCCGCGCGTTAGCTTTGTAACGAGCTCGGACTCGACGAGAAGCTCTTCGGCGCCCCGTTTGAATACGGCCAAGTGGTGGTCGATATCGAACGCCATTATGCTTTCCAATCGACATCCGCCGGCATGCTGCTAGAATTCCGCACTTCGCCCGTCGACGCCTGTTGTGATCGTAAACAAACCTCCGATTCTAGCGCAGCGGATCGCGCCGTCCTCTGGGCGTCCGACGCGCTACCGGCTGTCGTCATGGCAGGCGTTCGCGCTTGCCGCCCTGGGGTTCTCCGGCGTGGCTGCGTTCGGATTCGCGCCCGATACGACGCTCGAAACGGTCGTCACGCAAAGCGTCGTGCGTGCGTTGCCCGCGCCCATCCCGCTGGTCGAGGACGACGACGGCAGCGTGTTCTGGCGCGAGGAGCGCGTGCAACGCGGCGATACGATCGGCAGTCTGTTGGCGCGCGCTGCGGTTGACGATCCGGACGCGTTGACATTCATGCGCGTCAACGCTTCGGCGCGGCCGTTGTACAAATTACAGCCCGGTCGGCCCGTGCGCGTGGCGACCGATGAACAGGGTCGCCTCATCGCGCTGCGCTTTATCGCCGGCA